>CBDTUP010000115.1:0-7725 GCA_965363685.1 uncultured bacterium
GTGGTTGGTCGACGAAGGTCTGATCCTCGACCTTGGTGCCGTGACTTGGTGGTCCTGGTGGGTGACCCCCAAAGGAGTCCACCGCCGGTTCGACACACGCTTCTTCATTGCGCGGGCTCCACAAGGACAAGAGGCGGCTCACGATCAGATCGAAACGGTTCAATCCGTGTGGGCGACACCGACGGGGGCCCTCGCCGCGGCCGCCGAAGGGCGCGCGACTGTCATTTTCCCGACTCGCAAGACTCTCGAGATGCTCGGCAGATTCGGTGCCGCGGATGAGGCGATTGACTGGGCCGGGCGGCAGACGCCACCACGAATCGAACCCGAGATCGTGAAGGAAGGCGAGCGCGTAGTCGTCCGTCACGAACTATTCGGATCCACCGACGAGATGTGATCCCTGGGTCTAGGTGGGGCGGTAGTCCTTCTCGCCGGCTGGGATCGGAACCCGCAACCAGTTGTCGACGGGCGGCAGCGGACAGGAGAACTCATCGTCGTATGCGCAGCGCGGATTGAGGGCGAGATTGAAATCGATGATCATCGTTTCCGGGGATTCCGGCACGGCCGGAACGTACCGTCCGCCACCGTATGAGCCTGCACCGGAGGTTGCGTCGCGGAACGGGATGAATATGTCGCCTTTCTCACCGTGCAAGACGATGAGGCGATGTGACTCCTCATCGATAGCCAGATCCATGTGGCCGGCCGCGCGATAACTCGTCGTGTTTCCAGTCGATGAGGTGATGTTGAGCTTGCCCTCTGCTGGTGCAAACCCACCGGAAAACACCAGGCCGGGATCGGGATCGAAGTACTCCAATCCTTCGAATCGTTCGAGATGCTCCTCCGGGATGGGTGAAGTGAAATGGGTGCGGAAATGCTCGTCGCGCGCTGCTCGACGTTCGAGAAGAGCGGCGATGTCGTAGTCGGTGCGCACGGCGAGGACGAGTATGCCATTGGATGGCGGTGGGCTGTATACGGGCCCGGCCGCGTGCCAGACTCTGCACATGCGCGCCATGCGACTTGGTCGGCCCCGACCCATTGATGATGAGCCACTCGAGTTGAGCGAAATGCAGAATCTCGAACCCGCTCCTCTCGAGCTGACCATCGACGTGCGAGCCTGTGCCGTGTGTCGTACGGATCTTCAGATAGTCGAAGGAGAGCTCGACCCACAACGTCTTCCGATCACTCCCGGTCACCAGATCGTTGGGAGGGTCGGCGCGATCGGTGCCGGAGTAACCGGGTGGACCGTTGGCGATCGAGCTTGCGTCGGTTGGATGGCGGGCACCTGTGGCGACTGCTCCTTCTGCGTATCTGGGAGGGAGAACCTCTGTCCCTATGCCCGATTCACGGGATGGAGCCGGGATGGTGGGTTCGCCGAGCAGGTCAATGTCCGCGCCGACTTCGCCTTTCCAGTCCCCACGGATGGACCCGACGAGGCGATCGCCCCACTGTTGTGTGGCGGAGTGATCGGATATCGCTCGCTGAAGGTCTCGGGTATCGAGCCTGGGGGACGACTCGGCTTGTTCGGTTTCGGAGCCTCAGCCTCGCTGGCAATCCAGGTCGCCGTTCACTGGGGTTGCGAGGTGTACGTCTTCACTCGTTCCGAGTCAGAACGCCAACGCGCGCTTCAACTCGGCGCCGTTTGGGCAGGCGGCTATGGGGAGGCGGCGCCGGAATTGCTCGATGCGGCCGTCACCTTCGCGCCGGTGGGTTCGGTGGTGGTGCACGCTCTCCAAGCGGTTGATAGGGGAGCGGTGGTGGCAATCAACGCCATCCACCTCGACGGGATGCCCGCTTTCGACTACGACGATTTGTGGCTCGAGCGCCAGATCAGGAGCGTGGCGAACTACACGCGGTCGGATGCGGTTGAATTCCTCCAGGTGGCAGCGGAGATCCGAATCGACACCCGTACCGAGGTTTTTCGGATCACAGAGGCAAATGCTGCGCTTTCAGGACTGAAACGGGGCCATATCCCAGGTGTTGGTGTTCTGCTGGTCGGCTGAGATTCGTTCACGTCTCTGCGGGGCTCTTTCTCGTATGGAGCCCATCGATGACTAGTCATCTTGCGTGTTGAATCTTCGGGTCCGCGGGTTTCTGACCCCACCAGCCTGCACAGGGACTTGGATCACTCCAGGAAGCGCGTGGGTCGTTCAACATCGCCCACGACGGCAAGACGCTGAGCGGCGAGCAGGACATTTTCGGCTCGGCTTGGAACGCCGAGGAATACGCCAAGCTGACGGCTAGTGGTGTGTCGTGGTCGGGTGGCGACTGGAACGGCGTGTCGTGGCCCGGCGCGAGCCGGGACTGAAGGACTAGTCACAACGTGTCAGTGGACTTTAGGTCTGCCGATCAAGGGCAAAGATGCCGATGCAAAGAGAAGAACACGGCCGCCTGTTAATTCCCCTCCGGCCCGTCAACAACAAGAGGAAACCGTGACCGCCACCGTCCCAGAACTGAAGGAGGCCGCAGCCCGGCCGACTGGGAGTGGCGTGCGGTTCCGGAAACGCATTGTGACGACAACACGATCAGACTCGAAGCAGGGCCGAGCCCGCAGCCGTCGATTGGCGTCGGTGTGGATGCTCACGGTTCCTCTTGCGGTTCTCGCCGCAGTCGGAGTCTGGGCTCTTGCACCTCTCGACCGGCTCGGCGGTCCGATCGACGTTCCATTCTGGATACTCGCACCGGTGTTCGCTCTAGGTGAGATCGCCGTTGTGCATCTACGTTTCCGGAAGAACGCTCACTCCTTCTCGATGAGTGAAGTCCCCCTAATAGTCGGGTTGTTTTCAGCACTTCCCCTCGCGCTGATCGTCGCCCAGGCCTTCGGTAGTTTCATCGCCTTCACCCTCCATCGCCGCCAGGCTGCGGTTCGGGTGGCATTCAATGTCGTCCAGGGAATAGTCGTGACTTCCACGACTATCTGGGTCTTCCGGCTACTCGCCACTGAAGCGAACGCGCTGGAAGTTGTCGGCTGGGTGGCGGCGCTCGCCGCCGTTGTCGTCGGTGTGAGTGTTGCCAACCTTCTCGTTCACGTGGCTATCCGACTGTCCGGTGGGCGCAACACCATCCGCGAAATCGGAGAAGTGCTCTCTTTCACCTTGATGGGCTCTGTCGTCAACACCTTCCTGGGCTTGATCTTCGTGATGATCCTGTGGACCAACCCCAGTGCCTTCTGGCTGGCGGTGGCGCCGCCGGCGATCCTGTACATCGCCTACCGGGCATATGTCTCGCAGCGCCTCGAGCGTGCTCGCCTCCAATCGCTCTACGAAGCGAGTCGTCGACTGCACGAAGCCCCTCAGATCGATAAGGCAACAGAGATTGCCTGCAGCGAAGCCATCTCAATGCTCGACGCCGAACGGGCCGAGATCCTTCTCTTCTCTGAGGTTGGCTCACGACTGGCATACCGCACGGTCGTTACAGTCGACGAGACCGAGATGGCCATGTTCCCGGTTGTCTTGACTGAGAATGAGCGTGTTGCGACCGGCTTCATCGCCGATTCGCCGGCGGGTGTGCTTGATCCCACCGGAGATCTCGGGTTCGAGCACATGGTCACGATGAAGGACGCGGTGGCCGCCCCATTGACAGGTTCGGCTGGTGCACTCGGTTACATCCTGGTTGCCAATCGCCTGGATGACGTGTCGACATTCATGCCGGCCGACGCCAAGCTACTTGCGACTCTCGCAGGGCATGTCACGGTTTCGCTCGAAAACGGACGTCTCGAGGACTCGCTCGACGAGTTGACCAGACTGAAGGAGCAATTGGAGCAAGAGGTCAAGTCCAAGGACGAGTTCGTTGCCTCGGTCAGTCACGAACTCCGGACACCTCTCACCGGAATAGTGGGGTTGTCTCACGAACTCGTGGCCAACAGGGAGTTCTTCGGGGAAGTGGAAGTGAACGAGATCCTGATGATGATCTCCGAGCAGAGCTCAGAGTTATCAAACATCGTTGAAGATCTGTTGGTAGGTGCGCGGGCGGACGCCGGTACGCTCGTCATCAAGCCGACGACCATCGATCTCAGCAAGGAGATCCAGACCGTCCTGTCCGGTCACGCGCTGCTCGGATCTGAGGGCCACGCCGACGTTCCGGTGACGATCAGTGCCAACGCCGCACGCGCCGATGCCCTCCGTTTTCGTCAGATAGTCCGGAATCTCCTGACGAATGCTGCTCGCTACGGAGGCGACAACGTTTGGATCGAGGTCCACCGTGGAGCCGGGAGGATTGTCGTGGCCGTCAGCGACAACGGAAAGGGCGTGCCTGCTGGTCAGGAGACTGCCATATTCGAGGCCTATCAGCGGGCTCACAATGCAGTCGGTCAACCGGCGTCCGTCGGCCTGGGCCTGTCGGTCGCCCGCAAGCTCGCACGCTTGATGGGCGGCGACCTTCGCTACCGTCGGCTCAACGACACGACCTCGTTCGAGTTATCACTTCCGCTTGTATCACATCACGCCGTAGAGCCCGACGGCGCACAGGTAGGCAGCTAAGAGCCCTGATCCAACTCTCGGGCGATGGCCATTTCCCGACTGAACTTCTTCCAATCCGATTGCTTCACCGACATTGTCAGGTCGGTAACGATCTGTACGATCCCCACCGCAATGAGGGCCGCCCACGCCCATCCCGGCGCTTCCATACCCCAGGCGGCGCCGAGGAGAAGAAACGGCATCGCCTTTGTGACCAGCGCACCAGACGCGTGCATCCAGGCTCTCTTGCGCGCTGGGACACGCAGGTAGGTTGCGTAGTCCGTCTTCACGCCCGGTTGCGGTCGACTCCACCCTGCAATGAACCAGCGAGTGAACCTGATGCCTACCAACCGTCCGACGATGAGATGGCCGAGTCCATGTGTCGTCACGAGAAGCATTGCTGTGCCAAGCAACAGGAGAATCCCGTTTAGCGGTGAATCGACGTAGTAGCCGACGGTTATCACCGTGAGACCAGCGATCGAGCCGAGCCACAGCAGGGACTCACCGAGCGCGATTGGGAAACTGCGAAAAACCCACCGTTCGAATGCCTGCCCGTCGATCGCTCCAATCCGGTCCGCAAAACGGTCGGAAAGACGCGGGTCACGCTTGACGGCCCCGACGGCCGTCCAGAACCTCTCCGCCTTGAGATCCACGGTGCCGTCGTCCTCGAGGATGCTCTCGCACCGCTGCAGAATGTCTCCGATTTCTGATTCGGTCATGGCACACCACCTTTCCGACTCAGACGCTAGCGTGACCTTCATGGAGATGATTCGCGCCAACAATCTCGCAGAAGTCTTCGATGCCCTCGCCGGGCACCCGGAGGCTCTGTTGCTTGCCGGAGGCACCGATACGATGGTCCTCGTTAACGCCGGAGTCACGGCACCGGACTACGTGATTTCGCTGCGGAGTGTCGAGGAGTTGAAGAGATGGGATGACGCTTTCATCGGCGCCGGTGTCACCTTTGCCCGCCTTGAGAAGAGCCGAATCTCTGCCCTGGCCGAATTGGCTAGGACGGTAGGTTCACCACAAATCCGGGCCGCCGGCACGATCGGTGGCAACCTGGGAACTGCCAGCCCTGCCGGGGACGCCCTGCCGTTCCTTGCCGCGGTCGACGCCGAGGTCGAGTTGGTGTCCGCCAACGGTTCGCGAAATCTGCCGTGGAACGAGTTCCTGGTGGGACCCAAGAAGAACGCACTTCAACCGGGTGAGGTCATCCTCGGGGTTCATCTTCCGGCAGATGTTTCGATCCACACGGCCTTTGCAAAGATCGGAGTCCGCCAGGCAATGGTCATTTCGATTGCGTCGGTTTGTGTCTCGAGAAGCGATGACGGTTCCACAAAGGTCGCCCTCGGTTCCGTGGGACCGACCATTCTGCGAGCCCACCGGGCAGAGGAGATGATCTCCGGTGAACTCGACCCCGACTCGCAGGCACTCGATCGGTTTCAGCAACTCGTCTCGGAGGAATCCCGACCGATCACGGATCACCGCTCAACAGAGGAGTATCGAAGAAAGGCGGTCGGGATTCTGGCCAGGAGGGCATTGGAGAGGTGTTTGGTATGAATCTTCGGCTCACCGTCAACGGAGAAGTGGTGGAGGCCGAGGTGACCACTGCAGTCAGCCTTCTGAAGTTCCTCCGCGACGAGATTGGCCTGATGGGTACAAAGGATGCCTGCGAGCAGGGGGAGTGCGGATCCTGCTCGGTGCTCGTGGACGGGGACCTGGTTTGCTCGTGTCTCGTGATGGCTGCCGACACGAACGATCTGGAGGTAACCACGGTCGAGGGAATCAGTGACGATGGAGAGCTTCACCCCCTACAGCAGGCTTTCATCGATCATGGGGGTGTCCAGTGTGGATTTTGTACTCCCGGGTTCATCGTGGCGGGCGCCCACCTGCTGCAGCAGAATCCTGCCCCCTCGTCGGAGGAAGTTCGTGAGGCACTTTCTGGAAACCTATGCCGATGCACAGGGTACGGCGGCATCGAGCGAGCGATGCAGAGTCTGATCGAGGAGGAAGGGAAATGACCGCCCGGACCGACGTTCGTCAGGACGTTCGGGGGGGCGTTGGAGAGTCGGTTCGCCGCCCCGACGGCGTGCCGAAAGTAACAGGACAATTCGCTTACGCCTCGGATCTACACGCGCAGGACATGCTGTGGGGTGCAGCTCTGCGGGCGCCCGATGCCCATGCCACCATCACCCGGCTGGACGTCTCCGCGGCCGTCGCGATGGCCGGAGTTCACGCGGTGATGACCTTCGACGACCTGCCCGCCAAACGATTCCAAGGTCAGATATTCACGGACCAGCCGGTGCTTTCCGACGGCACCATCCGCTACTGGGGTGAGGTTGTGGCAATCGTTGCCGCCGACGATCCGCAACTCGCTCGTCGGGCAGTCGAAGCGATCGAAGTTGAGTACCAGGCGCTCGACCCTCTCGGCGACCTCGATGAGGCGTTGGCGCAGGGTGAGGTGATCAGAAAGGCCGTCTCGTACCGCGGGGATCGATCCGTTCACGCCGCTGTGGTTGTTGAGGAGATCTATGAGACGGCCACTCAGGATCAGGCTCCACTTGGCAATGAGGCCGGAATTGCCATTCCGGACGGTGCCGGCGGCGTCGATGTCCACGGACCCACGCAGTGGACACATGTCGATCACGAGCAGATCGTTGCCTGTTTGGGTTTACAGCCGGAAGAAGTCAGGGTGCACCCGACCGGCCTGGGCGGGGCGTTCGGAGCGCGGGAGGATCTCAGCCTGCAGACCCATCTCTGTTTGCTGGCTCTCCGCACCGGCCGCCCAGTTCGAATGGTGTTCGGTCGCGAAGAGAGTTTCGCCGCACACGTCAAGCGGCACGCCGCCAAGATGTATTACCGCCATGAGGCCGATGCAGAGGGAAACCTCGTTCGCGTCGAGGCGAAACTGCTACTAGATGGCGGTGCGTATTCGATGACGAGTCCGGCCGTCGTTGCCAACGCGGTTGGATTCGCCGTTGGTCCGTACCGATGTCCAAACGTGTTTGTCGACGGATACGCGCTGCGGACGAACAATCCACCATCGGGAGCGATGCGAGGGTTCGGAGCGGTCCAGACAGGATTCGCGACCGAGTCTCAGATGGACCGTCTGGCTGATGCGTTGGGGATGGACCCACTCGAGTTCCGACTCAAGAACGCCATCGGCCCCGGCGATGTGCTCCCAACTACCGGCCAGGTGATCACGGAGCCGTTGCCGACTCGCGAGGTGATCGAATCGGTCAGAGCTATGCCGCTTCCCGACGATGACATTTCCACT
>CBDTUP010000116.1:0-7681 GCA_965363685.1 uncultured bacterium
CCGGCTTGAACGGGCCGACGAGGCGGGTGGGCCATGAAATCCCGCGTAACACCCGAATTCTCTTCTCATCCGAAAGAGCCTTGTAGGTCTTGACGATCCAGGGGGAGGGAGCGTCACAATCTGCCGTCATGTGCTCGTCGGCGATCGGATAGACGAATACGCGAGTTTCGGCTTGTTCGAGGATCAGAACCCAAGGCCGCATGACAACACTCGGGACCAGTAGAACTGATCGAACGCCGGACCCCGGTTCTATCGAGATGCCGTTCGTGGCCTCCTCTATCACTCGTTCCGGTGACATCGTGGCGACCATCGCCCTCTTCGCCCTTGCGTCACGCTCAATCGAACCGGCGAACTGGGCCTCCACCGAGTGGAATACCTCTTCGTGGAAGCCCCGCAGGGAGCGGATGAGATCCGACTTTGCTTCCTCGACATCCCGACGAAGCAGCGCTTGGAGGTCGTCGGCAATGGCAGCGAGGTCTTTGCAGCAGCCGACAACTGAAGTGATCGAGTCTTCATCTCCCTGCGCAGCTGCCAAAGCGGTATCCAAGTCAACGACGCTACGATCGATCATCTGTTCGACCAAACCTCGCCTGATCTCAAATGCGTCGGTCCTATCAAGGCGATGCAAGAAATCCTCAACCGATTCGCCCTCAGGCCCGCCGGCGATCAAGTGGAAGTAGCCGAACCAAACCTTCGATCGCTTCCTGGTCGTTGCCTCGATGGCCGCCCAGGTCGATTCGCTCACTTTGTCGCGGACATCGTCAAACCAGGCTTGACCCAGGTCGTAATCCGTGAGGTCTTCCCAATCGAAGGCCATCAACGTGAGCATGAGATCGGTCGCAGGGTGCGAAGCAACCTCTACCTCTAGGCCTTGGGCCGGCCGTGTGAAGTCTCTGATCTTTGGCTGCGATATCGTTGTCATTGTGTTTTGCTTTCGTCGATCTTGTTCGATCATATTCGAACAGGACGTCTATGTCAATAAGAAATATCGAACTGGGCAGATAATTCGGGAGCCGACCGAAGTTGGTCGGACCGTGAGGTGAACTCGCTCCGACACTTTGCCGGTGTACCGTGAAGCCCAAACCAGCTCGGAGGAGAGCAGATGACCCGTATTGCATACTTCTGCGGTCACGAACAGTGGCATCCGGAGGAGCTCGTCCGTCACGCCCGACTCGCAGAGGCCGCCGGATTCGACATGCTGATGGTGTCCGAGCACTTCCATCCCTGGGTCGACGACCAATCGGCCGCCGGTTTTGCCTTTTCCACCATCGGCGCCATGGCGGAGGCGACCGACGTCATCGAGTTCACGACCGCAGTCACCACTCCCCTGTTTCGCTTCCATCCGGCCATCGTCGCCCAGGCTGCCGCCACGCTGGATCGCCTTTCAGGCGGCCGGTTCAACCTGGGAGTGGGCACAGGCGAAAACCTCAACGAAGGCCCACTCGGCTACTCGTTCCCGAAGTACGCAGAACGTGCCGCACGCATGCGTGAGGCCCTCGAAATCATGCGCCGGCTTCTCGACGGTGAGAAACTCTCCTTCGATGGAGACTTCTACAAGACCGACCGCGCGAAGCTCTACAGCCCTCCCCTGTCCAGGGTACCGATCTATCTGGCCGCCGGAGGACCGAAGTCGGCAAGCCTCGCCGCGGAGCTGGCCGACGGTGTCATTACGTCGGTGAAAGACCCTGCGGAAACCCTTCGGCGGGTCGTCGACCCGCTGCGTGCCGGAGCAAAAGACCCCACGGTCCTGGCGACCCGTTGGACGCTCCATGCCCGCGACGACGATGAAGCCTGGGAGGTCCTCCGTCCATGGAGAGGACTGCGGGCACCGGGCCGGCTAGAGGCCGTCGACCCCGCAGAGCTACGCGAGAAAGCAGATCAACTGCCGAGGGAGGAGGTCGTTGGGCGCTACACACTTGCGTACGAGCCGGAAGCGATAGTCGATGCATACCGACCTCTCATCGACGAACTCGAAGCTGATGTTGTCACCATTCAGATCACCTCGAGAGATCAGGAGGACCTGATACGGATGCTTGGATCCGACGTCCTACCTGCACTCCGGAGCAACTGAGCTACTCCGAGATTCAGTTTGACTCACTATCCTTTTCACGGAACCGAGGAGTGACCAATGAACGACAAGGGCGAGATCCTCATCGACGTAGTCGATCCTGAATACGGAGCTTTCGCGGAGGGCTTCATCGGCACGACCGGTCACCCCACGACCGTCTGTCACGGCCCGGGAGAGAAGCATCCGTGCCCGGTTCTCGAAGGAGCACATTGCGAGCACCTCGAAAACGCCCACGGCGTCGTGTTTCAGTTCAACCTCGATGATCCCGTCATCCGCGAAATCCTCCAGAAGTACAAGGAGATGGTTCCGCTCGATATCCCGATAAGAGTCGTCGTTACCGATGAGCAACGGGAGCAGTACGCAGACCTGCTCGAAGGTTTCCAAATCTGGGGACGCGAACCGACGGTAGCCGACTTGGACGGATTCGCAGCCGAAGTCGAAGCCGCCGACTACGCAGCCGACGCCGACCTGGATCACTAACCAGCCGAGAGAGCAGCCAACAGGCTCTCGAGAGCGTCTCTCACACGCTCGTGGCCACTGATATCCGACTGACGCTCGAACGCTGCCTCGATGCTGGGGGCCTCGGCTCGGATTGCCGCCAGAACATCAGGATCGGTAGTACGCCGAGTCAAAGCCTCGAGGGATGCCGCAAAAGGACCGCCGAAGGTCGCAAGCAGGTCGATTTGCCAACCGAAGGCGGTCGAGCGGACGAACCACTCCGTTCCGGCAGTAGCGGAACCGAAGGCGACAGGAAACGACATGTAGTCGATCCCCTGCACCTGTGTGGGGATCGAAGTTCCGAAGTCCATATCCTCGATCGGCTCTCCCACCAGCTCGGGGAAGCCCTCAGCGAACGACATCCAGAAATTGTGGGCAACTTCGTCGGGAACGCCGCGGGTGAGCATCGCAGCCAACTCGGCCGTACCCCCGCCCTCCAAAGCCACAATGATCGCCAGTTGTGTGTCGGACGTGAGGCCTCTGATGGCTTCTACATCTCCCAGCATGAGAGCTGCCACCATTTGATCCACCGCCAGTTCCGGACGCTGCGGCAACTCGATTGGCTCAAGTGTGGTGGTGGTCGTCCCTTCATCGACCGAGGCACACGCGGTGAGGGCAAGCACCAGGACTAGAGCGGCGATGATCGGCGACTTCACGGATCGACACCCTAGCCGCCCCAGCGCGGCCCCTACACTGCCGAACCCCATTAGGAAGCACGTGAAGACACCCGCTCTCGCAGCCCTCATCGGCCTGGTCGCCGGACTCACTGGCGGTCTATTCGGAGTCGGAGGCGGCCTGGTCGCGGTTCCCGCTCTTGTCCTGCTCTTCAGACTCGCACAGCACCGCGCACATGCCACCTCCGTCACCGCGATCGTGGCCACGGCCACCGCGGCCCTCATACCGTTCGCACTCGACGGCGAGGTTGAGTGGATGACCGCCGGCCTGCTGGTGGCCGGTGCTGCCGGCGGCGCGGTGGCAGGAGCTGCATTGATGGGCCGCGTCGACGAAGTCACCCTCGCCCGTGCGTTTGTGGCGATAACAGTGGTGGCAGGCATTCGGCTTCTCATGTTGTCCGACGCCAGCGCGGTTGAGATCTTCTCCGTAGAAACGCCTACCGGCGCCGTATTCCTTGTCCTTACCGGCCTCGTAGCGGGGACTCTCGCCGCACTACTAGGGGTCGGCGGGGGTCTGGTGTTCGTCCCTGCCATGGTGGTTCTGTTCGGCTTCGAACAACACTTGGCCCAGGGAACCTCATTGGCGGCAATAGTTCCCACCACCCTGATCGCCTCGGTGCGCCACGCCAGACTCGGCCGGGTCGACTGGCATCTGGTTTTTCCCATCGCTGTCGGGGGCATCGTCGGAGGGATCGCCGGAGCGCTCCTAGCGCTCGAACTAGCCCCGGCCTCACTTCGAGCCGCCTTCGTTGGGCTACTTGTTGTCGTGTCGGTCCGGATGGTTCGTCGGACACGCCGGCGTCACGCCTGAATCGATCCTGAACGCAGGAACCGAACCCGCGCTTCGCTCCCCTGCAAACCCGCCTTCCTCCACAGATAGATGAGGTACCCAAGGCCGGCTACCTCCATCGCCACAGTCCACGGATTTCCGAACAGGCGATCGATGAACCCGGTCCAATACTCGGTCGGTCCCGGAGGGAATGACCAGCCAAAGGCCGGCCACAAGAAAGTCTCTTTCACCGTCCACATCGCATCCAGGGCGAGGTGAAAGAACGAACCCACCGCGACGGCCATCAGACGGCGCCGCCAGATCCCCCTGCGGGTTCCAAGCAGGACCACTGCCATCAGCAAGGAAGAAAAAGCAAGCGAATGCCCAAAGATCTGACTGGCCTGGAAGGTGTCGGCAAAAAGGATGGTGCCCAGCGGCTTGTCGATGAGATCAGGAAGGATCGATCCGAGGGCAAGGAAACGCAGATCCACGTTGGGATCGCGAAACACGTAACGGAAAGCAAGGATCGTCCCGCCAACATGCCAGAAGATCACAGCTGATCGAGCGCCTCATTGGCGAGAGCGTCGGCGACTGTGTTCAGTTCCCTTCGCACGTGCTCGAACCGTACACGCGGAAGTCCATCGACCAGGTCGCACACCTGGAGATAGAGGGGTTTCAGATTGGCGGATTTGACCCGGTACTGACCATCTAGCTGCCGGACCAGCAACTGCGAGTCTGCCCGGACTACTACCTCATCCGGCCCCAGTTGGCCAACCAGTTCGAGACCGGCGATAACTGCTTTGTACTCGGCGACGTTGTTGGTGGTGTGTCCTATCGGTTCACTAATGCTGGCGACTTCTTCGAGTTCACCCGACACATCGAGATAAATGACTGCACCGATCGAGGAAGGCCCAGGGTTGCCCCGCGATGCCCCATCTGTGTAAAGAACGAAACGCCTGCTCATGAACGATCAGAGCACCAATGAATGCTGTTTCGGACCATCAGGTTTCAAAGCACCAGCAGCCGGCGGCAATGTAGACAGCGGGGAGGATCATCGGACGCCACTTCCAACTGTTCGGCCGCCGACAATGCCAGATGGCATCCACCGCAAACGCCATCGATCAACCGCCCTATCGCCACACCCTCTTTGGAAACGCGAAGCTTGTCGTACATCCCAAGCAGATCTGGTGGAATCAGCGGAATGATCTCAACCTTGCGCCCTTCCCGCCTGGCAAGCTCTGCGTCGATCTTCCTCCATTCGGCCGCCACCTCCGCTTCGAGTTCCTGCTCGACGACCGCCGTCTGATCGGCTTCTCTTTGCGCGGCCCCCATTAGCTCTTCGATTCCTTCGCGACGATCGATTACTTCAAGAACCAGGGTTTCCATCTCGCTCTGTTTGGCCCTGAGCGAAATCACTTCATTGCGCATATTCTCGGTTTCCCTGGCGCTCATCCCGCCCGCAAACAAACGCTGTTCCTCACGCTGCAGTTTGTCCTCGAGGAGTTCGAGTTCTCCCTCTGCCTTATCCAGGTCGCGGGATGCCAGCTTGAATTGCTCCTGGAGATCGCCGAGCACGCTCTTGGCCTGAATACTCGCCGAATGGGCGGCCTTATACGTGTCCAGAACCGGAAGGGTTGACCGAGTGTGAATCAGCCTATCGATCTCGAGATCAACGTCTTGAAGATCAAGTAGATCACCGTAGCTCTGCATTTCGTTCATCAACGTCCCCATGGGTCGGTGTTCAGATATATGAGATCTCGTGTCTCGAGGCCGAATTCCAAGACAGCAGAGTACAGGCGTCGCATCCCTGGTCGTTCGGTTGCAGCGTGACCGGCGTCAAGGACAAAGAGTCCCCGGTCGCGAGCCTCGACTGCACGGTGATGGCTGACGTCGCCGGTAACAACCACGTCGACACCCATGGCCGCGGCCGCGGCAATTGAGTCGCCACCCGAACCGGGTATCGCCGCGGCCGTCGACACGACCGTATCCGTGTTCCCCGTGAACCGGACCGAATCTGTCGGCAACCGGTCCTCGAGCAAGCGGGCCAACACGCCGAGGTTCAGGGGTTCTGCCATCTGACCATATCGACCTATGAATCCACTGTTCGAGGAGGATTCGAGTACATCGAAGGCCGGTTCCTCGTATGGATGAGAAGCGATCAGCGCAGCGACGGCCGAACCCATCCGGGACCTGGGAGCGATCATCTCTAATCGGACCTCTGGCTCGTGATTCATTTGCAGCGTGACGCCTGCTACCGGTTCGGCAGCCGAGGTGGGAAGAAATGTGCCTATTCCGTCCGCCCGAAACGAGCAGCCCTCGTAGCGGCCGATCGAACCGGCTCCCGCTTCCATCATTGCCTGGTGGACCTCTTCGACACGGCCCTGCGGGACAAAGGTCACGATCTTGACGACCGGAGCCCCTTCGAGCGGACCGAATGCTCGAGGCCCGACGATTCCGATCGCTTCGGCCAACGCATCGGCCGCGCCACCGGGCAGAACGTCGAAGGCGGTATGGACTATGCCGAGGTTTACGCCCGCTTGTGCAAGTCGGAGCGCACGACCTCCAGGAGATGTCCCTTTGGTGAGCCTGTTCGTGGAGCGGAACAGAAGCGGATGGTATGCGATGAGTAGATCCGGGGGATCCTCGACAACGACATCAACCACTTGCTCGGTCACTTCATGACAAACAGCGATCGTCGAAACTTCGGCGGACGGATCGCCCAATTGCACGCCTACTGGATCCCAGGTGGCCGCCTTCTCAAGTGGTGCTAGTGCGCTGAGGATGTCGTGAACTCGCATCGGCAGGCATGGTACCTGCCGCCAAGGCGAGCCGACTAGAGGACTATCCAGGCCGAGAATCCGCCAAACGCAGCAAGTCCAAGCACTGCTACGACAGACCTCAGAGCCTTCCGGTCGCCGATACCCAGCACCATTACGGCCTTGACGGCGGTGTTGACGGCTACTGCGATCAGGACGGCCCTTGCTCCAGACTCAGCAGCCAAGCCGTCGTTGACGAGATTGGCCATCGAGAGATTGATTGCGTCAACGTCGTTGATGCCGGAAAGGGCTCCGACTACGTTGAGCGCGGCGGCCGAGAACTGATCAAGCAACAGCTTCGCAACGAAAACAACCGCCGCGTATAGAGCGCCGAACTGGAGCGCAACTGTCAGCGAGAGCGGATTCTGCAGCTTGAAAGAGTCGTCTGCCGGCGCAGCACGCTGGGCCTTGATCCAGGCAACCACACCGGATCCCACCACGAAGACCCCGAGGGCCGACAACGGCACGAGGAGCACTTCAGCCAGAGTCGGAGCGATAACGAAGGCGAGGGCCAGTACCCGGAAGTACATGATCCCGGACGCTCCAAGGATTCCGGCTTCCAACGAGTGACGCAAGTTGGAGTGCGTCTTGGACATGCGAGAGAACCCAAGGGTCACTGCGGTCGACGAGATCAATCCTCCGACCAGGCCGGTGAAGATGAGTCCGGCGCTTCCCCTGACTCGCATCCCGATATAGCCGGCCAGTCCGACCGCCGATACCAAGACGACCATCAACCAGATCTCGCGCGGATTGAACGCTTCGAACGGTCCGTAGGCCTCGTCCGGTAGGAGGGGAAGAATCACGGCTGTGATCACTCCGAACTGCGCCGCCGAACGAACATCTTCTTCGGAGAACC
>CBDTUP010000117.1:0-7515 GCA_965363685.1 uncultured bacterium
ATACCGTTATGAGCTATCAGCTCTCAGCTATCAGCTCTCAGCGACCTGCGGTACTGCAAGTAGTGGCCAACGAGCTTGACCTACCATGCCCGGCATGAAGTCGGTACTGGTCGCCAACCGCGGGGAGATCGCAGTTCGGGTCATCCGCTCCATTCAGGAGCAGGGGATGACCGCCGTCGCTGTGTACTCCGAGCTGGATCGCGATGCTCTCCACGTCCAACTGGCAGACGAAGCATGGAATATCGGACCGGCTCCGGCAGCCGAGTCGTATCTCAACATGACCCGGATCCTCGAGGTCGCCAAGGAGTCCAAAGCCGATGCAGTTCATCCGGGCTACGGCTTCCTGGCCGAGAACGCCGACTTCGCAGAAGCCGTCGCAGATGCGGGATTGATCTGGATCGGGCCACCACCCGCTGCAATCCGCACCATGGGCGACAAGATCGCATCGCGCCAGGCCGCCCGCGCCGCCAATGTGCCAATGGTCCCGGGAACGGTTGACGCGCTCGAAACACTCGACGAAGCCAGGGCTGTCGCCAAGGAGTACGGATACCCGGTCGCGATCAAGGCATCTGCCGGAGGCGGTGGCAAAGGCCTCCGTGTCGTGGCCGATGAGTCCGAACTGGAATCTGCCGTCGAGGGAGCGCAGCGAGAGGCCGAGGCCTATTTCGGTAACCCGGCAGTGTACGTCGAGAAGTACGTAGAGAATGCCCGTCACATCGAGGCGCAGATCATCGTCGACGCCGACGGCGTGGGCCATTTCCTCGGCGAGCGTGATTGCTCCGTGCAGCGGAGGCATCAGAAGCTCATCGAGGAGACGCCGGCAGTCGGTTTCCCACCCAGAGTCAGAAAGAAGTTCGGCAACGCCGCTATTGCAGTCGCAGAGGCCTGCGGCTATCAGAATGCCGGCACGGTCGAGTTCCTGGTCGACCGGGATTTCAACTTCTACTTCCTCGAAATGAACACCCGCTTGCAGGTGGAGCACACGATCACGGAGATGGTGACCGGCGTCGATCTGGTGCAAGCGCAGCTGGCAGTAGCAGCGGGCGCGCCCCTACCGTTCAGAACGGTGGAGCCGCGCGGCCATGCCATCGAGTTCCGAATCAATGCCGAAGACCCGGCCCAAGGGTTCCTACCGACACCCGGACGCGTGATCGAATATCGGGAACCAGGCGGATTCGGAGTTCGGGTCGATAGCTGGATCCAGCCTTCTGCCAAGGTGAGCCAGTACTACGACAACCTGATGGCGAAGCTCGTGGTCTGGGGCGCCGATCGTGATGAAGCGATCAAACGTGGCAAACGAGCGCTACGCGAGTATGTGATTTCGGGCGTGCGCTCCACCATCCCCGCGCATCTGGCAGTCCTAGAACATGAGGACTTCCTGGCCGGTCGCCATCACACACAATGGATGGAAGACGAACTGGACCTATCCAATATCTCTTGGGACACCGCCTCGACACTCCCTGAAGAGACAGACCTCACCGAACGGGCGATCATGGTTGAGGTCGGCGGGCGGCGTTATGACGTCCGCATGTGGACCAGCCAAATTCAACCGGCCGCCGGCGGAACCCGGGCCGCCCCGCGCCGCAAGTCTCCAAAGCTCGAGGGCCGGACCGGTGGAGCCGGTGGCACCGACGCAGGAGTGCTGACTGCTCCTATGCAGGGCACCATTGTGAAGCTGCACGTCAAAGCGGGAGATCGTGTCGAAGCCGGAGATCCGGTGTGCATTCTCGAGGCCATGAAGATGGAGAACGAAGTCAAAGCGCCGATCGACGGCGAAATCGTCGACCTAAAAGTCCGGGCCGGTGACACGATCACACCCGGCTCAATTATCGCGGTGATCAGGTGAACCGGCTTCGCCGGTTCACCGAATCACAGCCTTTGGCCATTAGCCCTTAGCCATTAGCCGCAGAAGCCGAGTTTGATGGCCTGCCATCAAACTCGAACGTCTTGAGGCGCCCAGCGCCTCAAGACGCTGCATCAGACAACGACTCGCTCATTGATGGGTGGACCATGAGGGTTTCGACGAGTACGTCGACCTTCAGACGGCCCTGCACTGCCAGGGCGAGAATCCCGATCAGTTCGGAAGCCCTGTGCCCCACGATGGTGCCACCGAGGACCACGTGCGTCGCCGGATCGGAGATGACCTTGGCGAATCCCCGCGTCTGGCTCTGGATCACACTGCGAGAGTTCGCTGCGAATGGCACCTTCGTGAGTCGAATCTTGCGCCCTTCAGCGGCGGCGACCGCCTCATCCAGCCCGACAGAAGCGATCTCAGGTGTAGTGAAGATTGCCTGGGCGACCTTCGAGTAGTCGAGCGGCGTGACCGGGCGTCCCATGAAATGCCTGGCGATTTTCCGGCCCTGCATCGACGCTACGGAGGACAGCGGCATCTGTCCGGTTACATCGCCGGCCGCATAGATGTGCGGAGCCGAAGTGCGCTGGTAATCGTCGACGGGAATGAAACCTCCTGAATCGACTTCAACGCCCGCCGCCTCGAGATCCAGAGCTCCCGTGAGCGGAACCGACCCGATGGCCAGCAGTGCGTGTGATCCCTCGACCCTGCGGCCGTCATCCGTTTCCACCACAACAGAATTTCCGGTCCTCACCGCGCTGGTTGCCCTGGCTCCGATGACAAGACGCACCCCCCTTTCGAGGAAGTCTTCTTCGACCAAGGCTGCCACTTCAGAGTCGCGATGGGGAAGCACCTGCTGACGACTGACAACCAGTGTCACCTTGCTGCCAAGACTGGCGAAGATGTGCACGAACTCGACTCCGGTTACACCCGATCCGACAATGACAATGTGTTCTGGAACGATGTCCAGGTGGTAGCAATCGCGTGTGGTCAGGATTCTTTCACCGTCAATGGTCGCCCATCCTGGGATTCGGGGGGCCGATCCGGTTGAGATCATGGCGGTATCGAATCCAACCCGTCGGTCGCCGTCCTCTGATGTGACTACCGCCGCATTAGGCCCTGAGAAGCTACCGGTTCCCATCAGGATTTCGACGCCTTGCGATTCGAGCATCTCGATCGATCTCCGCTCGAGATCGCCGCAGATGCTATTGATCCTGTCTGCCAGGTGGTCGAGAGCCACCGTGCCGGGAAGCGAGGCGAGACCCAACTCCGACGCGTTTCTCAGAGAATCCATTCGCACCGACGTGGCGTGCATCGTCTTCGAGGGGATGCAGTCCCAAAGGTGGGCTGCTCCGCCGATGACGTCTTTCTCGACCAGCGTCACCTCTGCCCCAAGGGTTGCCGCGATGGTGGCGGCTGTGGTGCCGGCCGGACCGCCCCCGATAATCAGGAACCGGCTCCGATTCTCGCTGTTCACACCCATGTCAGGAACGGTACTCGCCGAACACTCCCCGCAACGCTCCTGCGACCTCACCAAGCGTCGCTCCGGCCGTGAGCGCGGCCTTCATGACGGGAAGGAGGTTGGCGTCCGATCGTGCCGTTTCGACAACTCGATCGATCGCATCCGCAGTTGCCCCGCCGTCGCGCCGGGCCCGGCTTTGGCCCAGACGGTGGACCTGATTCCGTTCGAGTTCTGGATCAATCGACATGACAGGCACATCGGCCGCATCGTCATCGGTGAAGCGGTTCACACCCACTACCACCTGCTCCCCTGCATCCATTCGTTTGGCGGTGTCATAGGCCGACTGCTCGATGCGGTCTTGCTGGAAACCCGCTTCGATCGCCCGGACGGCTCCACCCAGACCATCGACTTCATCAAGCAGGTGCCTGGCCTGATCCTCGACCGCGTCGGTGAGGAATTCGACGAAGTAGGAACCGGCCAGCGGATCCGTCGAGTCTGCAACTCCGGACTCATAGCCGAGGATTTGCTGAGTCCTAAGGGCGATCTTTGCCGATTGTTCGGTCGGCAATCCCAACGCTTCATCGAATGAATTGGTGTGGAGCGACTGCGTGCCGCCGAGGACCGCGGCCAGAGCCTGCATCGCTGTGCGAACGATGTTGTTCTCGGGCTGTTGAGCCGTCAACGTGCTGCCTGCGGTTTGGGTATGGAAACGCATGGCCCAGGACTTGGGATTCTGTGCGCCCATTCGATCACGCATCAACTCCGCCCAGATCCGGCGTGCGGCCCGGTATTTGGCGACCTCTTCGAAGAAGTTGTTGTGACCGTTCCAGAAGAACGAAAGGCGCGGAGCGAAAACATCGATCTCGAGCCCCGCTTCAACGGCGGCCTCCACGTAGGCAATCCCGTTGGCGATCGTAAAGGCGATCTCCTGGGCTGCCGTCGAGCCCGCTTCGCGGATGTGGTAGCCGGATATCGAGATGGTGTTCCATCCGGGTAGTTCCTCGGCGCAGTACTCAAAGACATCTGTGACCAAACGCATCGATGGCTTCGGCGGGTAGATGTAGGTACCCCTGGCTATGTACTCCTTGAGGATGTCGTTCTGTGTAGTGCCCCTGATGTGATCACTGCTCACGCCCTGCTCCTCGGCGACTATCTGATACATGAGCAGCACGATTGGAGCCGTGGCGTTGATGGTCATTGAGGTCGATACGTTCCCCAGGGGAATGCCGTCGAACAGCGTTCGCATGTCGTCGACGGTATCGATCGCCACGCCGACCTTGCCCACCTCGCCCGCCGACATCGGGTGGTCACTGTCGAGACCCATTTGGGTTGGAAGATCGAAGGCAACCGAGAGTCCCGTCTGACCTGCCTCCAGCAGCGCTTTGAACCTCTGGTTGGTCGCTTCGGCGTCGCCGAAGCCGGCATATTGACGCATCGTCCAGAGCCTGCCCCGGTACATGGAACGGTACGGACCGCGGGTAAACGGGTACTCGCCCGGTTGTCCGACCCGGTCGGAAGCTTCGGACGTGCCGTAGACCTCATCGACCTCGATCCCGCTCGATGTGAAGCGTCGATTCACGGTTCTACTCCCTCAGCCGGGTATCCTGTCGTGACCGGCAAGAGATTACCTGCAACTTTCCGCGACCCCCATCCGTTAGAACGTCATGGCTTCGAGATCCCCCATACATGAACTGGAGCACCGCGAGCGGCGCGGCAGATGGTTTGTCGCGCTGGCGACTCTCTTGTCCATTGCCCTCATTGCCTCAACGTGGATCGGACTATTCACGTTCATGGGCACCAACGCCGCCTTCGGAACGTTTCAGCATCTCGAAGAGAAGTACATCCCGGATGTGGACGCCCAACTGCTCGAACTGCCCGACCTATCAAGGGTCTCAGAGATGTACACCCTCGATGGAACGAAACTTGCCGAGCTTCATGACGGACGGGTGAGCGAACCCGTTGCATACGATGACATCCCCGAGGTCGTGGTCAATGCTGTACTGGCCGCTGAGGACGCGGACTTCTTCGAACATGAGGGCATCGACGCCGCCGCCATAGCCAGCGCTTTCATCGACAACCTTCGTTCTGAGACGACACGTGGCGGCTCGACGATCACCCAGCAGGTGGTGAAGAAGGTCTTCGTCGGCGACGAGATCTCATATGAACGCAAGATCATCGAAGCCGTCACAGCAGTGGAGTTGGAGCGGCGTTACACGAAGGAGCAGATCCTCGAGTTCTATGTGAACTTCGTGTACTTCGGATCATCGGCTTATGGAATCTCGGCTGCCGCACACGAGTTCTTCGAGAAGGACCTGGATGAACTGACGGTGGCTGAGGCGGCAACACTGGCGGTTCTTCCGAGGAATCCGACCGTTTACGACCCGCGTCGCTTCCCGGAGAACGCTGAAGAAAGACGCAACGACGTCATTACAACGATGGTCGAACACGAGTTCATCAGTGAGGACGAAGGCAAGCTCGCCCAGGCATACCCATTCGTCATCTCCGAACCACAGCTCTTCACAGGTCCGGCCGACCACGTAGTCGCCGAGGTCAAGAAGCAGCTGCTCAACGATGCCGAGTTCTCGTTCCTCGGCAATACGAAGGACGAACGGAAACAGTCCATCTTCGGCTGTCCGGCCGATGACGAGGAGTGCGAGGGCGGCGGCGGTCTCCAGGTCTACGTGACCATCGACCTCGAGCTGCAAGAAGCCGCCAACAACATGCTGAATTCGTGGCTGCCGCAGCCGGACACGAGTGCGCTCCCGGCCGGTGACCTCGATGCCTGCATCGGTCGCTACAACGCGACGGCCACCGCAGTCCCTGAAATCGATCGATTGCACTGTGCCCCCACCGGGGCCATCGCCATGGTCGACAACGCCACCGGAGCGGTGAAGGTCATGGCCTCGGGCTTGCCGTTCTCAGAGGAACAGTTCGACTACGCGGTACAGGGTCAACGGAACCCCGGGTCGTCATTCAAACCATTCACCCTGGTCTCAGCTCTCGAGTCCGGGATTCCGCTCGGGTCGTACTGGGATGCCCGGAGCCCGAAGGAAATCGAGTGCCCTTACATCTGCTCGAGCCGCGGCAACATCTGGGTTGTCAGCAATGCCGGCGGTGGCGGTGGGTTGATGAAACTCTTCCAGGCGACCCACAACTCGGTGAATGTGGTTTTCGCTCAGGTTGCCTTAGCGGTCGGACCGGACAAGATCGTCGATGTTGCCCACCGAATGGGGATCAAGTCGGACCTCGAAGCTGTCCCGTCTATCACGCTCGGAGCCGGAGCAGTGAGTCCGCTGGAGATGGCCTCGGCCTACAGCAACTTCGCCACCAACGGAACCTGGGCGCCTTCGTACCTGATCGAACGAATCGAAACCGCAGACGGAGAAACCATCTATCAACACCAGATCGAACACCAGCAGACCGTCGATCCGGCTGTGATCGCCGCTGCGCGCAAACCTCTGACCCTGGTTCCGACGAGCGCGGGTACTGCACGCAGGGCAAACATAGGGCGACCGCAAGGCGGCAAGACCGGTACACACCAGAACTACATGGAAGCCTGGTTCGTCGGGTTCGTCCCGCAGTACTCGACCGCGATCTGGGTCGGCTATCCGGACTTCCAGTATCCGCTCAGGAACGTCGTAATCAACGGTGAATCGTACAGCAGGGTGTTCGGTGGAAGCGTTCCGGGCCCGATTTGGGCCGAGTTCATGAATATAGTTCTGGCGGACGAGCCGATACTCGACTTCCCACCTGATCCATCAGGTACGTCGCAATATCTATCGACGCCCTCGACCGAAGTGCCGTTGGTCGAAGGAATGATCCTGGACGAGGCAGAAGACGATATCTTCGACGCCCACCTATCGCCGGCGGTCGTCGAGGTTGACTCCCTGGAACCCGAGGGAACAGTTCTGACTCAGGAACCGCTGGCCGGGGAATCGGTTTCCCAGGGCTCCGCGGTGACGATCGAAGTTTCGACCGGCATCCCGCCATCGGCGCCTCTGATCGACCTGCGCGGCAAGACCGTCGCTGAGGTGGTCGACACGTTGCGGCTATTCGAAGAGGAGACCGGTGTGGCTATCTCCTTTACACAGCAGTCCGTCGACACCGAGGATCCGGCCCTCGCCGGTAGAGTCATCTCTACCAACCCTGCTGCCGGAGGCGTGGTGACCCACCAGGACACGATCACGATCTTCGTCGGCAA
>CBDTUP010000118.1:0-7503 GCA_965363685.1 uncultured bacterium
CGAGATATCCATCCCTAGGGTCCTAAGGAGTGCCGTTGCCTTCGCGCGTCGCCCATCGTCTTTCGTTCGCAAAAATCCCCGAAGTCCTTCCGCTTCCCGATCTTCTGGCAGTCCAGCACGAATCATTCAACTGGTTCATTGAGCAGGGCCTGTCCGAGATCTTCGAAGAGATCTCTCCGATCGAGGACTTCACCGGCTCGCTCGCTCTCGAGCTCACGGACCACCGTTTTGGTGATCCGTTGATGTCGATTGAAGAGTGCAAGGAGAGGGATTCCAACTACTCCCGTCCGCTGTTCGTCACCGCACGGTTCGTGAATCGTGAAACAGGTGAGATCAAGGAACAGCAGGTCTTCCTCGGGGATTTCCCGATGATGACCGAGAACGGTGTGTTCATCGTCAACGGCACCGAGCGTGTCGTTGTAAGCCAGCTCGTCCGTTCACCCGGCGTCTATTTCGATCAGGGTCGTGACAAGACCTCGGATCGCGACGTCTTCACCGGCAAGGTGATCCCGGGCCGCGGCGCCTGGTTGGAGTTCGACACCGACAAGCGCGACACCATCGGTGTTCGCGTCGATCGCAAGCGCCGCCAGCACATCAGTGCGTTCCTGCGCGCCCTCAGCATCGCCGATACCGACGAGGAGATTCTCGAACTCTTCGACGGAGCCCAATCGATCCGCAACACGTTGGAGCGCGATACCGCTCACGACAAGGATGAGGCGCTCCTCGATCTCTATCGGAAGCTCCGTCCGGGCGAGCCCACCACTGTTGAATCTGCTCGCGGTCTGATCCAGACGCTGTTCAAGAACCCGAAGCGCTACGACCTGACTCGCGTCGGTCGCTACAAGTTGAATCAGAAGTTCGGCAAGCCGACTCCTGATGACTACCGCGCTGAGGGCCAGCAGCTGTTGGGTGATGAAGACATCATCGACTCGATCCGCTACCTCGTTGCTCTGCACGCCGGCGACAAGATGATCACTTTGACCAACGGCTCTGAGATTCCTGTTCGTACCGACGACATCGATCACTTCGGCAACCGTCGCATTCGCACGGTCGGCGAACTGATTCAGAATCAGGTGCGTGTCGGTCTGACCCGCCTAGAGCGCGTCGTGCGGGAACGAATGACGACGCAGGACCCCGAGTCGATCACACCACAGAGCCTGATCAACATCCGTCCGGTCGTGGCGGCAATCAAGGAGTTCTTCGGGACTTCTCAGTTGAGCCAGTTCATGGACCAGCCGAACCCGCTGGCCGGGTTGACCCACCGTCGTCGCTTGTCGGCGCTGGGACCAGGTGGCCTTTCGCGTGAGCGGGCAGGCTTCGAAGTTCGTGACGTTCACCCGTCGCACTACGGCCGTATGTGTCCGATCGAAACACCCGAAGGCCCGAACATCGGGCTCATCGGCTCACTCGCCTCCTTCGCCCGGGTCAACCGGTTCGGGTTCATCGAGACTCCATACCGTTCGGCCGAGAACGGCAAGGTTACGAAGAAGGTCGACTACCTGACGGCTTCCGAAGAGGAACTATTTGTTATCGCTCAGGCCAACGCCCCCCTCAACGACGATGGGTCGTTCAGGAACGATCGCGTTCTGGTGCGCAGGGCCGGTGGTGAGGTCGACTACGTGACTCCGGATGAGGTCGACTACATGGACGTCTCACCGAAGCAGCTTGTTTCGGTGTCCACAGCGCTTATCCCCTTCCTGGAACACGACGATGCCAACCGTGCCCTCATGGGCTCGAACATGCAGCGCCAAGCTGTGCCGCTTCTGCGTGCGGACGCGCCACTGGTCGGAACCGGTGTCGAACAGCGCACCGCGCAGGATTCCGGGGACATGGTGATCTCGGGTGTGGAAGGTGAGGTCATCGAAGTAACCGGCGATCGGATCGTCGTCAAAGAGAAGGACACGAACCGCAAGCACACGTATCAGCTCAACAAGTTCGAGCGTTCGAACCAGGGCACCTGCATGAACCAGAAGCCTCTTGCCCACGAAGGTGACAAGGTGAAGGTAGGCGATGTGCTGGCCGACGGTCCCTCCACTGAGGCCGGCGAACTAGCGCTCGGCCGAAATCTCCTTGTGGCGTTCATGCCGTGGGAGGGTCACAACTACGAAGACGCGATCATCATTTCTGAGCGACTCGTCAAAGATGACGAACTCACCTCGATCCACATCGAGGAGCACGAGATCGATGCCCGTGACACCAAGCTCGGTGCTGAAGAGATCACCCGTGATATCCCGAACGTAGCTGAAGAGGTTCTCATGGACCTCGACGAGGAGGGCATCATCCGGGTCGGTGCCGATGTAGGTCCCGGCGACTACCTGGTCGGCAAGGTCACACCGAAAGGTGAGACCGAGCTCACACCGGAGGAGCGCCTACTGCGTGCGATATTCGGTGAGAAAGCTCGCGAGGTTCGTGACACGTCCCTCAAGGTTCCGCACGGTGAATCAGGCAAGGTCATCGACGTCAAGGTGTTCAAGCGCTCTGAGGGTTTCGATCTGCCACCCGGCGTGAACGAACTCGTACGTGTCTATGTGGCCTCGATGAGGAAGATCTCCGAAGGAGACAAACTCGCCGGACGCCACGGCAACAAGGGTGTCATCTCCAAGATTCTCCCTGAAGAGGACATGCCGTTCCTGGCGGACGGGACACCAGTCGACATCATTCTGTCGCCGCTCGGTGTGCCCTCCCGAATGAACCTCGGCCAGGTTCTCGAGACTCACCTCGGATGGGCCGCCGCCCAGGGTTGGAGCCCGATCGAAGGTTCGGATGGACCCGCCGCCGGCGGAGCCAAGGCGTGGACCAAGGTGGCAACACCCGTGTTCGATGGCGCCCGTGAGGATGAGATCATTCAGGTACTCGAGAACTCTCTTCCCAACCGGGATGGAGATCATCTCGTTGACGGCACCGGCAAGGCGACCTTGTTCGACGGTAGGTCTGGACTGCCGTACGACAATCCGATCACCGTCGGCTTCATCTACATCTTGAAACTCGTCCACCTCGTGGACGACAAGATCCACGCCCGGTCGACCGGCCCCTACTCGATGATCACCCAGCAGCCGCTTGGTGGCAAGGCGCAGTTCGGTGGCCAGCGGTTCGGCGAGATGGAGGTCTGGGCCCTCGAGGCCTACGGCGCCGCCTACGCCTTGCAGGAAGTCCTGACGATCAAGTCGGACGATGTGCAGGGTCGGGTGAAAGTCTATGAGGCGATCGTCAAGGGAGAGAACATCCCGGAGCCGGGTATCCCAGAATCATTCAAGGTGCTCATCAAAGAGATGCAGAGCCTTTGCCTCAATGTTGAGATGTTGTCGGCCGGTGAAGAGGTCGAACTCAAAGACCTGGACGAGGACGTGTTCCGCACGGCCGAATCCCTCGGCATCGATCTCTCTCGTCCAGAACGTCGCGAAACCGACGTTGAAGTTTAAGCCCTCCAGGTTGAGCGAAGGAGCGCGTGTTGCGACAGCCGTTCGATGAACTGAAGATCAGCCTCGCCACTACCGACCAGATTCGTGCCTGGTCGTACGGTGAGGTCAAGAAACCCGAAACGATCAATTACCGCACGCTCAAGCCTGAGAAGGATGGTCTCTTCGACGAGCGGATCTTTGGCCCGCAGAAGGACTGGGAGTGCTACTGCGGTAAGTACAAGAGGATCCGCTACAAGGGGATCATTTGTGAGCGCTGCGGCGTAGAGGTCACCCGTTCCAAGGTGCGTCGTGAGCGGATGGGCCACATTGAGTTGGCCGCTCCGGTCACACACATCTGGTTCTTCAAGGGTGTGCCGAGCCGTCTCGGCTACCTGATGGATATGTCTCCAAAGGAACTCGAGAAGGTCATCTACTTCGCGGCCTACCTCATCACGCATATCGATGACGAGCGCCGTCAGACCGAACTGCCTGAACTCGAGGACACGATGCGCGCCGAGGTGCAGATCGTTCGCGAAGAGTTCTCGGACTGGAAAGAGGTCCGCCTCGAGAGGCTCGAACAAGAGCTTTCGGGTATGGAAGAGGGCGGTGCCAAGTCACAGGAGATCTCGGCTCGCCGTCGCGAGGTCGAGCGTGAGATGCGCGACCGTGAGGAGCGTGCAGAGCACGAAGTAGAGCTGATCGAAGAGGCCTTCGATCGGTTCCGTACGCTCGCTCCGAAGCAGCTGATCGAGTCGGAACAACTCTGGCGTGAGATGTACGACCGCTACGCCGAATTCTACGAAGGTGGCATGGGCGCTGAGGCGATCAAGAACTACCTGGCCAGGATCGATCTCGACGGCGAGATGGATTTCCTCGACGAAATGCTCGACTCGAACTCCGCGCAGAAGCGGCAACGAGCCACGCAGCGCCTCAAGGTCGTCAAGCCTTTCTTCGAGGGCAAGAACGATCCGCAAGCGATGATCCTCGAAACCATTCCAGTCATTCCACCGGATCTTCGTCCGATGGTGCAACTCGATGGTGGCCGGTTTGCCACCTCTGACCTGAACGATCTCTATCGCCGCGTGATCAACCGCAACAACCGTCTCAAGCGACTGCTCGATCTGGGCGCTCCGGAAATCATCGTGAACAACGAGAAGCGGATGCTCCAGGAAGCCGTCGATGCGTTGTTCGACAACGGGCGACGTGGCCGTGCGGTGACGGGTCCGGGCAACCGGGCGCTGAAGTCGCTGTCCGACATGCTCAAGGGCAAGCAAGGGCGTTTCCGTCAGAATCTGCTTGGAAAGCGTGTCGACTACTCCGGTCGGTCGGTGATCGTGGTCGGTCCTCAGTTGAAGCTGAACCAGTGTGGCCTTCCCAAGATCATGGCTCTCGAGCTGTTCAAGCCGTTCGTGATGAAGCGCTTGGTCGATCTCGAGGTCGCCCAGAACATCAAGTCGGCCAAGAAGATGGTGGAGCGACGCCGTCCTCAGGTTTGGGATGTATTGGCCGAGGTCATTCAGGAACACCCGGTGCTCCTCAACCGCGCTCCGACGCTGCACCGCCTCGGCATCCAGGCGTTCGAGCCAAAACTGGTCGAAGGCAAAGCTATCCAGATCCACCCGCTCGTGTGCGCGGCGTTCAACGCCGACTTTGACGGTGACCAGATGGCTGTGCATCTCCCACTGTCGGCAGAAGCGCAGGCTGAAGCGCGCGTGTTGATGCTGTCCACGAACAATGTGTTGTCGCCCGCCTCGGGCAGGCCGGTCGTGACCCCATCCCAAGACATGGTGATCGGCGTCTACTACTTGTCGGAGCGTGTCGAGGATGCGCTTGGTGCCGGCCGCCTCTTCTCTTCAGTCGAGGAAGCGAGGATGGCGTATGAGAACGGTGAACTGTCGTTACATGCACCGATCAAGATCATTCTCGGTGCCGGCGTTGTTGGCGATGAGGGACTACACGCTGATTTCATCGGCACCCTCGAGGGTCTGATCACACCGGAGCCGGTTCCTGCCGACAAGCCGGTTGAGACGACACTCGGTCGTGCCATTCTCAACACAGCTTTCCCCGTGACCTTCCCGTACATCGAGGCTGTGATCTTCAAGTCGGACGTGCGCCGTCTGATCGAGGAGGTCATCGACCGGTACGGCAAGACCGAGGTTCAGGAAGTGCTGGACGCTATCAAGGACCTTGGATTCCACTTCGCCACCAGAGCCGGCTTGACCATTGGTCTCGAGGATGTGAAGACGCCTGCGAACAAGGCGGAGATTCTGTCCTCGTACGAGGAACGGGCCGACAAGGTGCTCGGGCTCTACCAGAAGGGTGTCATCACCGACGACGAGCGTCGTCAGGAACTGATCGAGATCTGGACCGAGGCAACGGACAGCGTGAAGGACGCCATGGAGGCGACCCTCAAGTCTGAGCCGTTCAATCCGATCGACATGATGGTTCGGTCGGGAGCTCGTGGAAACATCATGCAGGTGAGGCAGATTGCCGGTATGCGTGGTCTGGTGGCCAACCCGAAGGGTGACATCATTCCCCGGCCGATCATCTCGAACTTCCGTGAGGGCCTTTCCGTGTTGGAGTACTTCATTTCTACGCACGGTGCACGCAAGGGTCTGGCCGACACGGCGCTTCGTACCGCCGACTCCGGTTATTTGACTCGTCGCCTCGTCGACGTGAGCCAGGAAGTCATCGTTCGTGAGCACGACTGTGAAACGGATCGCGGTATCAAGCTGCAGATCCGCCATCAGGTCCGGCGCGACGGTGGCATGGTCTGGGAGGCGATCCGCAATCTGCGTTCGCGCCTCTTCGGTCGCTACCTGGCCGACGATGTGAAGATCGACGGCAAGCTTCTTCGTGATGCCAACGGCGACACGATGAAAGCAGGGACGGTCATCGGTCGTCAGCAACTCCTTGCTTTGCAGGGCGCGGTTGAGGACGTTGATAGCGTCCGCGTTCGTTCCGTACTCACTTGCGATGCGCCGCACGGCGTCTGCCGGCATTGTTACGGCCTGAGCCTGGCGACCGGTCGCGAGGTCGAACTCGGCGAAGCGGTCGGGATCATGGCCGCTCAGTCGATTGGTGAGCCCGGTACCCAGCTGACGATGCGTACCTTCCACACCGGTGGTGTGGCCGGTGAGGACATCACCCACGGTCTGCCCCGCGTGGTCGAGCTCTTCGAAGCTCGCACACCGAAGGGGAAAGCGGTTCTTTCGGAGGTTGGCGGTCCGGCCAAGCTCGTTGAGGACGAAGAGGGCCGGCGGGTTGTAGTTGCCACCAAGGATGGCGACGCCGAGTACCCGATCACCCGACGGGCCAGGGTTCGTTTCGGCAACGGCGACGTTGTCGAACCGGGAACCGCGTTGACCGAGGGACCTCTAGATCCGAAAGAGGTTCTGGAGATCCGGGGAGTTCGGGCGGCCCAGCAGTATCTGGTTGATCAGGTGCAGGAGGTCTACCGCTCGCAGGGCGTCGACATCCACGACAAGCACATCGAGATGATCGTTCGGCAGATGCTTCGCAGGGTTCGTGTGGTCAACCCGCACGATGCGTCGTTCTTGCCGGCTGAATTGGTCGACGACAAGACGTTCCGTCAGATCAACCGTGAGTTGGTCGAAGGCGGGAAGACACCTGCCGAGGGCCGGCCCGAGCTGATGGGTATTACCAAGGCGTCCTTGGCGACCGAATCGTGGTTGTCGGCTGCATCGTTCCAGGAGACAACTCGTGTGTTGACCGAAGCTTCCCTGATGGGCAAGTCGGACTTCATGCGTGGCCTCAAGGAGAACGTGATCATCGGCAAGCTGATTCCGGCAGGTACCGGTTCCGGCATGTACCAGGCCATCGAGCCCTCACTGCCCGGTGCCGATCCGATCTCAGCGCTTGGGATCTTCGGCGATCTACCTGAGAGTTCGCCGGATGATGATCTGCCGCTCAACCCGGCCGAATGGTTGGCGTCGATCGGCGAGCAGAAGGACGAAGAAGAGGTTGCCGAACCGGTCGAGTGACCCGCACTTGGTACTGATCTGAGAAGAGGGGCCCTCGGGCCCCTCTTCTTTCCTGTTCTGGCGTTAGGAAACACACAATTCTGGCGGGTTTCTGACGCCGG
>CBDTUP010000119.1:0-7493 GCA_965363685.1 uncultured bacterium
TCGTGATGGCCTCTTGAACTGATCCCGAACATGACGCCAGGAGGAGCGAAAGAACGATCAATCGACGCATGAAACAACGCTACAGGTGTCTGGGAATTATTAGGCATCACCGGCGCCGCAATACTGCCAAGAAATCTCAGAGGTCAAAGGAGAACCGGTAAGATTGGCCTCGATTCGTCAACCGGGAGCGTCGGTCATGTGTGCAAAGTGGGACGATTCGATCGAAGGCCGCCGGCTGCATCCCGAGAGCCTCATGATGGGCTACGGCTACAACCCAGAGTGGTCGGAAGGCTCTCTGAAAAGTCCGATCTTTCAGACCTCGACCTTCGCCTTCAAGACTGCCGAAGAAGGCAAGGCCTTCTTCGAAGTCGCATACGGTCTCCGGGAAGCGGAGGAGGGCGAGGGCATTGGACTCATCTACAGCCGGCTCAATAACCCCGGTCTCGAGATCCTGGAGGACCGATTGTCACTGTGGGATGGCGCCGAGGCGGCGGCCGCTTTCAAGTCGGGAATGGCGGCCATCAGCACCACCCTGTGGGCCTACCTCCGCCCCGGCGATGTTCTCCTCTACAGCAGACCCATCTACGGAGGCACCGACCATCTGTCCAACCATGTGCTGCCCGAGTTTGGTATCACCCCCGTGGCGTTCGACTGCACCGACGACATCGAAGCCATCGAGGCGCGTCTCGATTCGGAGGCACCCGGGAAACGGTTGGGGATCATCCTCATAGAAACGCCGGCCAATCCGACCAACGACCTAATCGACATCTCGATGGGCGCTGAAATCGCCCGTCGACACTCGAGCTCCGAACACCGGGTGCCGGTGGCGGTCGATAACACATTCCTCGGCCCTGTGTTTCAGCGACCCCTCGACCACGGCGCCGACATCGTTCTCTATTCCGCCACGAAATTCATCGGGGGCCATTCCGACCTGATCGCGGGAGCTGCTCTTGGATCTGCGGAAATGATGGCTCCCGTTCGGGCAATGCGGACGTTCCTCGGCACGATGGTTGGCCCATGGACCGGATGGTTGCTCCTTCGCAGCCTGGAAACGCTGAGCCTGCGGATGAACCGCATGGCCGCCAACGCCGCCAGGGTCGCCGATTTCCTCAAGGAACATCCGAAGGTGACCAACCTCCACTATCTGGGCCACCTCGAACCAGACCATCCGCAATTCGATCTCTACAAACGCCAGTGTCTCGGCAGTGGTTCGATGATCGCATTCGAGATCCCCGGCGGAGAACCCGCCGCCTTCCGGTTCCTCAACTCGTTGCAGCTCGTCCACCTGGCCGTTTCGCTGGGTGGAACCGAATCACTGGCGGAACACCCGGCCAGCATGACCCACGCAGACGTGGATCGCGCAGACAAGGACCGTCTCGGTGTCACCGAAGGCCTGGTGAGGATATCAATAGGCGTCGAACACCCGGACGATCTCATTCTCGATCTTGGCCAGGCTTTGGACGCGGTCTGAAGAAGTTGCAGGTTCTGAGTCACACGTCGTGCCTTGGTCGACGAAGATGGCGGTCCTCCAATACACCTCAGGACCGAGAATTCGACAAACCGGAACGGACATCGGGGAACAATGAGCACACAGCCGATCGATGAAGCCACGTACAAGAAGCGAGTCCGGGCCTGGACAATGTATGACTGGGCCAACTCTGCCTTCGCCACGACGATTCTTGCCGCAGTTCTTCCTGCCTATTACAGCGAGGTGGCCGGAGCCAACCTGCCGAGTGCGGCCGTCGCCACCGCCTACTGGACCACGACTCTCAGCATCTCTTTGATCATCGTCGCCCTGATCTCACCTGTGCTCGGGACAGTGGCCGACGTCATGCGCGGCAAGAAGAAGCTGCTGTCGATCTTTGTTGGGGTGGGCGTCGTAGGTACCGGACTGTTGGTCCTGATAGGCACGGGCGACTGGATGCTGGCCTCCATTTTCTTCATCGTGGGACGGGTCGGGTTCGCTGCATCCAACGTCTTCTACGATTCGCTACTCCCCCATGTCGCCAGGGAAGAAGACCAGGACGCCGTCTCAGCCAGGGGCTACGCAATCGGCTACCTCGGGGGCGGTCTACTGCTCGCACTCAACGTGGTCATGATCTTCGTCATCGGTTCGGAGATGGGGGCTCGCCTCTCCTTCGTCTCGGTAGCCATCTGGTGGGCAGTCTTTTCCATACCGATCCTCCGACGAGTCCCGGAGCCGCCGGCCGCCTCGAGCGATCTCAAACCGGGGGAAACGATCATCAAGGCGAGTTTCGCCCGGCTCGGCGAGACTTTGCAGAACCTTCGGCAATACAAAGAGCTCTTCAAGTATCTGATCGCCTTCCTCATCTACAACGATGGCATCGGCACGATCATCGGCGTGGCCGTCATCTACGGCGCGGAACTCGGATTTGGGACAACGGAGTTGATTCTCGCCATCCTCCTCGTGCAGTTCGTCGGTATTCCGTTCAGCCTCGTATTCGGGAAGATCCCCACGTCCGACGACCCGAACCGAGCCACCTACCTGGCTTTCATCGTCTTCAATATCATCGCCCTGCCCGTCGTCGGCATCATCGGGGCGCGCGCATTCCCATCCGATGTGGTGGGATCCGCTCCTGAATCCTTCACAGCCATCGGGGCCGCGGTTGGCGAAGGAACATATGGTGTTCAGGATCAGGCTGTTGAGCTATCAGGATCATGGGAAACCATCAATTTCGAGACTGTGGCCGAGGAGACCCAGGGCATCAGCGATGCGGCGGCGTCGGCGACACCATTCATCGTTGCCGTAGCCATCGCAGCCCTCGTGGCAGCCTGGATCGTTGCCCGTCGGAGGAAGGCGGCTCATGCAACCAACGCCCCCTGGCTGACCATCGGTGTTGGCACCGTAGGCCTCATTGCCCTGCTGGTGGCGGCGCTGGCTCAGTTGATAGTGCTGACCGCCGCCGATCCAATCGCCTATTCACAGACGAATGAGCCCGGCGCGACTGCGACTATCGAGTACAACGGCCAGAAGATCGAACTCGTTCACAGCACCGGACCCGACCACGGCATCTGGAGCGTCGACATCGATGGCGCTCCACTGCTCGATGACGACGAACCAATCGAGATCGACGCCGACAACGTGAGCCGACGGTTCGGTGTTCGTACCACCATCGATGCCGGCGAACCCGGCATCCACACGCTGACCATCCGGACGACCGGCAGCATGGTCTCGCTCGGCGAGTTCGAGGTACTCCCACCCGTCCGCAAGAGCAATCTGGGCATGATCCTGGGAAGCCTCCTGGTTGTCGAAGTGGTCGGCCTGGCGCTGGCGAGTCTCTTCGGCAAGAGACTCTTCGGCAGTCTGTCGGATTCGATGACTACCAAGCGGGCCATCATCCTGGCTCTGATCGCCTACTCGTTCATTGCCGTTTGGGGATTCTTCCTCGATGCCGTCGTCGAATTCTGGTATCTCGCCTGGATGGTTGCAGTCGTTCAAGGAGGGAGCCAGGCGCTCAGCCGGAGTCTCTACGCCTCAATGTCACCGACTTCGGTCAGCGGCGAGTTCTTCGGGTTCTTCTCAGTCATGTCGAAATTCTCATCGATCCTGGGCCCGGTGATCTTCGCCGGAGCCGTCGCCGTTTTCGGGAACAGCCGACCTGCAGTCCTCAGCCTCGTCGCGTTCTTCATCATTGGTATCGTGCTGCTGCAGCGGGTTGATGTCGAAGAAGGTCGCCGTGTGGCCGTGGAAGCGGATCGGACGTTACTGGGTGATGACGGGAAGGCGGAAACGTGAGCAAGGACTCAGACAATTGGGACCAATTCGTCATGGGCGATGACGAAGGCGGCTCGTCGCTGGAAGCTCCGGCGACACCGTTAGTCGAGGACAAGACCGGAATCCGCTGGAGTCTCATCGCGGGACTCATCTTGATTGCGGCTATTGCGGTCCTCGCCGCGCAGAATACCCAGCGGGTGTCGGTCAATTTTCTCGGGTGGAACGGGCGGGCACCGCTCATCGCGGTAATCCTCGGCACTGCCATCGTGGCAATCCTGCTCGACGAAACACTGGGATTCTTCTGGCGGAGGAGCAGACGAAAACGACGGGCAGAACGAGAAGAGCTGAAACGCTTGCGGGCGCGCGCCGATTGAAGGGAACTCCAATGCCGGAACGGCTGGTAGTCATCGGGGGGGATGCAGCCGGGATGTCCGCTGCGAGCCAAGCTAGGCGCCGCCGCCGGCCCGACGATCTCGAGATCATCGTGCTCGAGAAGGGAAACTACGTCAGCTATTCGGCCTGTGGGGAGCCATATTTCGTCTCGGGTGACGTCGACGATTTTGAGGATCTTCAGGTACGGACTCCGGAACAGTTCTGGAAGGTCTCCATTGATGCCCGGCTCCATCATGAAGTCACCGCCATCGATGTTGCACAGGGCAGGGTCCTAGTTCGGAACCGGGAGGATGACTCCGAGGAGTGGCTCGGTTACGACCAACTCCTCTACGCCACGGGTGCCCACTCGATTCGGCCCCCAATCGAGGGAATCGGCCTCAACGGGGTGCATGAGCTTCGGACCCTCGATGACGCACAGACGCTTCGCCGCGCAGCCACCGGTGGCGCCCGCAAGGCCGTAGTCGTCGGCGGCGGATACATCGGCCTCGAGGTTGCGGAGGCCTTCCATACCGTGGGGCTCGAAACAACCATCGTGACAATGATGCCGACTGTGCTGGAACGCACTTTCGACCCCGACATGGGAGAGAAGATCGGGTATCGGATCGAGGAACTCGGCATCGAGTTGATAACGGAACACAAGGTGGAGTGTCTCGAAGGGCGCGAGGGGAAGGTCGTAGGGGTCGGCTGTGCCGATCAGAGCATCCCTGCCGACATAGTCGTGCTGGCCCTCGGAAGCCGACCCACCACACAACTGGCTATCGACGCGGGGATCCCGATCGGAACAGGGGGTGGCATCGCCGTCGATGAGCGACAGCGCACCGCGATCGAGGGCATCTGGTCGGCAGGCGATTGCGCAGATGCCGTTCACCGCCTAACCGGCCAACCTATCAATCTCCACCTCGGCACAGTTGCCAACAAGGCGGGACGTGTTGCCGGCATCAACCTCGGTGGTGGTGACGCCACCTTCCCCGGCGTGCTCGGAACGGCCATAACCAAGGTGCACGACTTCGAAATCGCCCGCACCGGCCTCACCGAGTTCGAAGCGGAGGCCGCCGGTCTGGCATTTGCTGCTGCCGAGGTAGGCAGCAGTACGGCCGCTCACTACTGGCCGGGATCCTCGCCAATGCGTATCAAGATGGTTGCCGAGAGAGACACCACCAGGCTGCTCGGCGCGCAGATATTCGGAGGACCGGGGGCAGGCAAGCGAATCGATACGGTTGCCGCAGCCCTGTGGGCCGGGATGGAGGCTTCCGACCTAGCAATGGCCGACCTCTCATACTCTCCACCATTCTCGGGAGTCTGGGATCCGATCAACATTGCTGCCAGGAAGGCCGCGGCCGCAGCCTCGAGTCCCTAGTAGAGCCGGTCCGGGTGGGCGCGTAGGGGAACCAGGACGGCCTTCTAACATGTCGGAGGTGAGGTATCTCTTCCTCGTGATCCCGGCCCTGCTCGCCGCCGCGTGCACCGAAACGCTCGTGGACAACCCGGTTCCGTCGACCGCTCCAGCCGGCGAACTGGCACATGTCATCTATGTGAGTGACGGCGACAGCTTGATAGTCGATTTGGATGGAACCGAACAGAAGGTCCGACTTATCGGGATCAACGCTCCGGAGCGTGAGGAGTGTTTCGGACCTGAATCACGTGATCGCTTGCACGCGCTGCTGGACGATCAGACGGTGACTCTGGTCGCGGACATCGAGTCCACGGACCAATACGACCGCCTATTGCGCTACGTCTATCTCGACGGGCGACACATCAACGAGGAGATGGTCCGACTCGGCAATGTGATGGCGCGATCGTACGCGCCGAACACAGCTCATCAGGAGGCTTTCGACGACGCGCAGGCGGCGGCAAGAGAAGCAGGAGTGGGCATGTGGGCCCAAGGTGTTTGTGCCGTCACCTCCAGCCTCCGTATCGCAGCGCTCGAAGCCGACGCCCCCGGGCCGGACGACGAGAACCTCAACGGTGAGTGGGTTGAGATCGAGAACACTGGACCCGATCCCGTGAACCTGACCGGATGGTCATTGCGGGACGCCGAATCTGTCAACCGGTACTCATTCCCATCGGGGATGGGAGTTGAGCCCGGCGAAGCAGTCCGTGTCTTCACCGGCTGCGGCGACGATTCACCTACAGGGCTGCACTGGTGCTCTGCCACGCCGGTGTGGAACAACCGCGGCGACGTTGCATTTCTGCTCGATCCGGCCGGAAAGATCGCCGATCGATACGAGTACTGAGATCCGGGAATGGATCCAGAGATGGGCAGCGCAACGGCATTCACGGTGTGCTTCAATAGGACCTGTTCAGGCAATACAAAGGGAAGGGAAAGCAATGAGCTTCATGGACACCCTAAAGGGTTGGTTCGGCAAGGCCAAGGAAACTGCCGGCGAGGCGATGGACAAGGTCGAGGACATCGCCGAGGATATCGGGGAAAAGGCAGCGCCCATGGTCGACAAGGCCAAGGAAAGCGCCGGAGAGGCCTTCGACAAGGCCAAGGAATTCGCAGGTGAAGTAAAGGACAAAGTCGAAGACAAGATCGACGACATTCGCGGCGAGGAGACTGTCGCTGAAGCCACCGAAGCGGCCGAAGGCGCCACAGATGCTGCAGAAGCGAAGGTCGATGAGGTCAAGGATCAGCTAGACGGCTAGCAGACCCGGTAATTGGTTCGATTGAGTGGGGCGCCCCGGCGCCCCACTTCTCGTTATGAGGGAGGCTGCTCGGGAACGCGACAAGTGGGAAGCGGGGCTCCGCTACCGGACGGAACCGTCCGCACGTATGGATCCGTGAAACCGGAACCAGGGTCGTCCGTCGAGACGAATCGCACCAAAGCGCGATAGACGGCTTCAGCATATGCCTGTCGAAAGGCGGGAGTCCTGAGCAGGTCCTCCTCGGCCGGGCTGCTGATGAAGGCACCCTCAGCAATAACCACCGGCACTGCCGACATCCGAATGACGCCGTAGTAATCACTGCCGGCCTCATTCAGCCGGTATTTGGCACCGGCATCTGTATCCCCCACCCAATCGACGTCGAACGAGACGAACCCGCGCCGGAACTCCTCGACCATCAGTCCGGCCAGCCGCCGGCTGTCGGTATCTTCAATCGAGTAGAACGCCTCGCTACCGGGACCATCGAAAGGCCCGTCGGGCTCGGCGTTGTTGTGGATCGACACCAGCGCGTCCGCACCTGCCATTTCGGCCAGTTTGGCGCGGAAGAAGAGTCCGACCTCGTAGTCCGCCCCTGGCGGGCCCTCGGCCCTGGTCATCCAGACGGCCGCGGCGGGCCCGTACTCGGAACCGGCGACCACGGTGCCTGTCTCCCAATCAATGTCGCGGGGCCCACTCAGGAGATCGCGTGCGCGGCGGGCAA
>CBDTUP010000120.1:0-7483 GCA_965363685.1 uncultured bacterium
ACTCTCTGAGGTTCCTGTCTTGAGTTGATCATCTACATACATACGTAGCGACCGACATCCGGGATGACGCAGTCTTCTAGATTGAGCACATGAACGATTCGACTCGCGTACAAGCCGAGCAACTGGGCCGCATGCGAGGAATGACTCGCTATTACCACCAGCGTTTCTTTTCCGACGTGCGATTCACGGCCATAGCAACCCTCGTCCTCTTTGTGGTGGGGTGGGGTTGGGTCCCTGAGGCCTTCCTGCTGATACCGGTCGTGACCCTCTTCGGAGCCGCGATGACTGCCTTCGATGCCTCCTACTTGTTGTTTGCCCGCCATTATGCGGCGAGGCTGGAACGTGACATCAACGCAGAACTGGGTCCCGAGGCTCTGCTGGCCGCACGAGTCGAGGATGTCTATCTGTTCCCCCTCAACACCACGAAACTGGTCGTCGCCGGGTTTGGGCCTGGCTTCACCTGGTTCGGCTTCATGACGTTGTTCATTACCTTTCTCGGTGTTGCCGCGTTCTTGTTTGGCTTATTCCTCGGATTCCCGGTGTTGTCGGATCACGGCGACGCTTGGGTGATCGGATATCTGGGGACGCTTGTCGCCTTTGCCGTCGGAGCCCTTGTCGTTGGTTGGTGGTGGTTCGTTCGGGGCGAGGGAGAGCGCCGTCTCCGTTCTGTGCTCGATACTTGAACTGTGTTGGGATGGATGACGCAGCGCGAAGCGGCCCGCTCTAAACGTCAGTGGGTTGCCGGCCATTCTGTCTAGCCTTTTGTCATGGCTGCCTTCGTCGAGACGCCTGAGTCCAGCGCCCGCCACATCGAACTGAGCGGGATCTTGCAGGGTTCGAACCCAGAAGACGTTTACCTTTCCTTCATCGATCCAGACCGGATTCGTCGTTGGTGGGCGGACGAGTCCGAGGTGGAACCTGTGGTGGATGGTCGACTGATCGTCCGCTGGCCGTCCATGGGATGGACAATGCGGGGTCGCTATACGGAACTCGTCCCGAGTCGGCTCATCGGATTTACCTGGTCCTGGGACCACGAGCCCGACACTCCGACGAGAACCGTGAGCGTTCGGATCGACGCGGATGCCGCCGGTGCCAGGTTGACACTCACGCACGGAGAATATGGAGCCGAGGACATTGAGGAACGAAAGAGCCATCTCGAAGGTTGGCAGCACTTCCTCCCGCGGCTGGCCGCGGTGCTGAGCTCCGCGGGCTAGAACCGTGAGTTGCGCATTCAAGACCGGGGTAGTGGCGTGGATGTGACCAGCGCGGATCGTGTCGTATTTCCTGACGACGCGATCACCAAAGGTGATGTCTTCAGCTACTACGCCAAGGTCGCCCAGCGAATGCAGCCCTTCTTGGCGCGCCGCCCTCTCACAGTGGAGCGATACCCAAAAGGTTTGGGTAGCCGTGGTTTCATGCAGAAGAACGCTCCCGAACACTATCCGGCCGAACTTATCGGTCGGCACCTCGTTTCTAGGGGGGATGGCGGAGTGACTACCTACCCGTATATCGCTTCGGTCGAAGGGATTGCGTTTTTCGCCAATCTCGGTGTCCTCACATTCCATGTTCCGCCCGCCACGGTGGATGACATGCTGAATCCCGACTGGATCATCTGGGATCTCGATCCACCGGAAGGCCGGGTTGAGTTGGTTCGCGGGGCGGCGCACGCTCTGCGGGAGTTGCTCGAGCACTTTGGGATTCCAACGGTGGTGATGACGTCCGGTTCAAAGGGATATCACCTACGGACGCCGCTAACCCGAGCCGTCGACCACGACGTCGCCGCCGCGGTAGCGAGGGGAACGGCCGCTCTCGCTGCCGCAGCTCACCCGGAGCTGATGACCCTCGCATTCAGGAAGGCAGAAAGGGGTGACCGAGTGTTCGTCGACTGGCTGCGCAATGCGCCGCTGTCGACCTCGGTGGTTCCCTGGTCGCTCCGAGCGCGCACGGGAGCGCCGGTTGCGATGCCTCTGGCATGGGACGAGGTCAACGGGATCGCACCCAATCAGTATGGACTGCGGTCCATCGAGGAGCGTTTGGCAATCAACCCGTGGGCGTTGTTGGAGCCGCTCGATCTGACGGGGCCGAGCGAAGCAGTTTCCGCCGCCGTCGCGGAGGCCGGAATCGAACTGGAGCCATTCGACAGGTTCCGGTCGTGATACTGAGCCCCAACTCGTTGAAGACCCGCGGCTATCCGAGATCGTCCGAAGGTGATTTGTTGAACAGGTTCAGTTGGGACCTGGTCACCCTTGTCAGCCAGCCGACCTGAGTCCGACTCAGACGCTGGCAGATCCAGTTCCAGTGCAGAGCGACTGTGTCTCCCGGGGCGAGCGTCCCGGCGAGGCCACCGTCCGCCCCCCATTCAGCGGTTTCGACGATCGCGTCTCCGAGTAACAAGGTGGTGCCGCTCCATTCCAGCGGGCGGCTCTGCACCTTGGCCGTCTCGCCCTCGATGCCGAGCACAGTGCCCCACCGGATACGGCAGCGATTCAAAACACGGAGCGGCTCAGGCCCACCCAGTCCCCTCCGTAGCAGCCCGATCCAGGGATAGACGCCGAAGACGTGGAAGGCATGATTGGGGACGGCACCGGACCCAACCTCAGCTGTGATCCGGCCTAGTGCATCGCCGCTTCGTGAACTGAATCGATCTGCCAGATGATTTCCCCAGCATCCGGGTCCCACGCCTGCCAGGAGGGCGTTTCCGAGCCAGTATGCCTCGACTACGTCGTGGCTGAGCGGATCATTCTGGTCGGCCACACTATTGAGAAGTTCTAGATAGGGCCAGGCACCTTCAAAGGACCGAGCCAGCGTCTCCAGGCCCGGATCGGGGGCCTGTTGTCCGGCACCGTAGGCGAAGAGCTCTTCTGCTCGAGGGGATCCGCAATACCCTTCCAGATTGGGAGGGAATGCGAACCGGGCGAACATGGTCGCCCCGGAGGCACTCATCGTTTCTCTGCCGGGAGGTTCAAGGTGTACCACCCGGTTCCATGCGGGCTGCCAGGATCTGCGCCGCCTCGTCGTCGCTCAGGATGCGAATCGCCAGCCCGGTGGACACCTGAACCCAATCACCAGCGACCGGCAAATCGCCCTCGAGTGCCAGTACCGCGAGAGAAACTCCCATGGATCGCCCTCCGGCTTCGCCTACCGCCCTGGCGTTGGCGGAGTCAACCGTCTCTATGCGGACTAGTTGACTCAGGCACATACGCTGCGCACCTCTTCCAGAATCCGTTCGACGAGAATTGGCAGCGACTCCTCGACGGCGACAGACAATCCCTGTCCATCGGCGAGTTCCGCCGGCTCGACACCGTAGATGATCAGTGTCGGAGGATTCCTGTCGAGGGCGCGACCGAGCGCTACGGCCGACTCGAGACCGGCACCGTGTGTGCTGGGATGGGTGAAGGCCGCAGGTAGGGTGGAGCGGCCCACCTGAAGGCGATGGATAGTCCCAGGAGGTGCTCCGCGGCGGATCGCATCCAGAACGATCGCTGCCCGATGGTTCTCCCAGGCGTCGACGAGTCGTGTAGGTTCGCCATCCGTCAGCCGGACATCTACGTCGGCTCGTCGACCAACTAGATGGGCGGCGACGTGCCCTACCCCGTCGTCCCGGCGGTACGGGTTTCCGATCCCAACAACTACTACGTCACTCATGCGCGGATGACCGTGAGGTCGAGGAAGTGAGTGGCACAGCTAATACAAGGGTCGTGGTTGCGGATCGTCACCTCCGCGCCGCGACGCAATTCCTCATCGTCCTGGTCGATATTCGCCTGCACGTATTGAGCCAGATCGTCTTCTATCGCCGCCTGGTTCTGGGAGGTGGGCGGGATGATGACTGCATCGGCGATCACTCCTTCGGTGTCCAGCGTGTAGCGGTGGTAGAGGAGGCCTCGCGGCGCCTCGGTGGCGCCGTGGCCTGTGCCTGGTCCGGGGGTAGCCTCGACGAATGGTCGATCGGGCTCGTCGTATTGATCGATGATGCCAAGCGCCACCTCTATGACGTCGAGGGTTTCGACCGCCCGTACCACGATGCTGCGGAACGGGTTACGGCACTCCGTTGGCAGGCCAACGGAACGAGCCGCCGCCATGGCCGTGGGTGTCAGCCGATCGGAGTTGAGGGTGTAGCGAGCGAGCGGACCGACCAAGTACTTGCCTCGCCCGCGGATTCGTGAATGCAGGGCAGTCGAGTGCTCGACGTGGATTTCCTCGAAGTGATCCGGATACTCTTGCTCGGCGATGTCTAGATCGCGGTCAGACACGATTCGTCCGTCGAGGATCGCATATTCGGACGGGTGCCGTAGCGCCACCATCTCGTGCTCCACCTCGAGGTCGGGGACGTCGAGGGCCCCGACCAGGTCGACCACTTCCGTCGCCATCTGCCTGGCCAACTCCAGCTTCGGGCGGAAAGCCGAGAGATCTCGCCGAGTAGGAACCTTGTAGAAACCTCCCACCCTTATGTTGATCGGATGGATTGCTCTTCCTCCGATGAGTTCGAGTAGGTCGTTGCCGATCTTCTTGAGCGTCAGGGCCCGCTCCACTGCCGGCCGATTGATCCCCGCAAGTTCCACCGCGTTGTCGAGGCCAAAGAAGTCGGGAAGGTGAAGGAAGTGGATGTGCAGGATGTGGCTCTGAATCCACTCGCCGGCATACAGCAGTCTGCGGAGTTCCCGCAGTTGTCCATCTACATCGATCCCGAGAGCGCCTTCGATCGCCCGGCATGCGCTCATCTGATAGGCGACGGGGCAGATACCGCAAATCCGGGCAGTGATGTCGGGCGGTTCGGTGAAACTCCGGCCGCGCAAGAACCCTTCGAAGAATCGTGGTGGCTCATAGATGTTCAGCTCGACACCGTCGACCCGTCCGTCGCGGATCTCCACCCGCATGGCGCCTTCGCCCTCGACGCGAGCCAAAGCTTCTGTGGTGAGGCTGCGGGTTGGCTTCGCTTTGTGCGTCATTCGGATTCCCCTCGACTACCTGCATGCCGGAACTCCTCCGACCATGCGTTGAAGGTAAGAAAGATGCGGTCGATGTCGTCCTCGTGCATTCCAACGCCGGCCAAGGCACCGATGAGCGATTCGGGGTTGGGGGATTCCATGGGTCCAAAACACCCGTAGCAGCCCCTGTTGAAGGTAGGACAGAGTGCTCCGCAACCGGTATGGGTGACCGGACCGAGGCAAGGTGTCCCGTGCGCGACGAGGACGCAGGTGTTGCCACGCTTCTTGCACTCGATGCATACGCTGTGAGTCGGGACATTGGGTCGGCGACCGGCCAGCGTTGCGCTGATCAGCTCCAGCAATTGCCCTTTATCGATAGGGCATCCGCGCAGTTCGAAATCGACCGGCACATGATCCGAAATCGGTGATGACGTATCCAGCGTGGAGATGAGCGAAGGAGTTGCGTAGACGATCGATAGCAACTCCTCGACGTCGGTGAAGTTGCGCAACGCTTGGATACCTCCCGCGGTTGCGCAAGCTCCAATGGTGACCAACGCTCTCGAGTCGGCCCGAACCTGGTGGATGCGTTCCACATCGTGTGCTGTGGTGATCGAACCCTCAACTAGTGAAATGTCGAAGGGACCCGACGTGGGGGCACTCGATGCCTCGAGGAAGTAGGCGATCTCGACGTTCTCGGCCACGTCGAGTAGTTCGTCTTCACAATCGAGCAGCGTGAGCTGGCATCCATCGCAGCTGGCGAACTTCCAGATCGCCAGCCTTGGGCGGGTCTCGGAGACAGTGCTCATTGTTCCTTCGCCAGCATCATCTTCTCCATCCGGGTCCATGGGAAGACCGGCCCGTCCTTGCATATGAACTCCGGTCCGAACTGGCAATGGCCGCAGTGGCCGATTGCGCACCGCATGTTCCGTTCCATCGATAGATAGATCTGACCCGGAGGCACTCCGTGGTCCGCCAGGGTCATGGCGGCGAAGCGCATCATCACCTCGGGACCGCAGACGATGGCGGTGGTCTTGGGGAAGTCGACCGGGGTGTGCGCCATGAGTTTCGTTACGACTCCAACATTGCCCCGCCAGGATGGAGGTGCGGCATCGACGGTGACTTCGACTTCGATATCAAAGCGACCTCGCCATTGCTCTAGTTCTTCGACGAACAGGAGTGACCCGGGGTCGCGTGCTCCCACTAGTAGAGCCAGTCGTCCATATCGATGACGATTGTCCAGGGCTTCGAGCATTGCGAGTCGTAGCGGTGCGAGACCGAGGCCACCGGCGACGATCAACAGATCATGCCCCATCGCCCGGTCGATGTTCCAGCCGATCCCAAATGGGCCCCGCACGCCGATGATATCCCCGACCTTTGAGCTGCATAGGCTCTTGGTGACGGCCCCGACCGATCGGATCGTGTGTTCCAGGACACCATCATCGTCGAGGCCGCTGGCCGAGATTGGGACTTCGCCGATTCCGAATGCCCAGAGCATCTCATACTGTCCCGGAAGAGGATCTGGCAGGCGTTTTGCGACGGGGGCGATGCGAATCGTGACTGTGTCGGTCAACTCCTGATGGCGCGTCAGGACGCGGTAGGGAAGCGGGACCATTGGCCCCTCGACAGCCTGGGGCTCCTGGTCAACCAGCATGGTTCCCATAGAGGTCTAGGAGTTGTAGCCGTGTCGTCTTGAGGCGATTGCGCATGAGCAGGGCGAAGCTCTTGAAGACCTGATATCCCAGCGCCGGATCCTCCTCGCACTTCAAACGCAAACACTCCGCGTCCATCGCGACGGCTGAGGTGGGTTCCATCGCCCTCGAATCGAACTCCCACCGGTACGGCGGGAATGGCCAGGAGACTCCCAACACCTCGTCGGGTCCGAGCGTTTCGACCAGAACGGTGCCTCGATGAGGAACCGCTATTCCGATTGAGACTTTGCCACTGCGCAGGACGTAGAATTCGTCGGCGGGCTCGCCCTCGCTGAATATCTGCTTGCCCGCCTCGAAATGGACGTTACGACCGCAGCCGGCCATCAGCTCGAGCAGGTCGGGGTGGAAGTCGCGAAACAGTTGGTGTTCGCCGAGAAGGTCGCGGATCGTCTTCATTAATGACCTCCGGAGTCGTATGCCACGGCCGCGATCTCGAGGGTGAGATCGATACCGACCGGGCACCAGGTGATGCACCGGCCGCAGCCGACACAACCTGAGATGCCGAATTGATCGTGCCAGGTGACCAGCTTGTGTAGGAGCCACTGGCGATAGCGTGACTTGATAGAGCTACGCAGCGGTGCGCCGGCAAGGAATGAGAATCCGAGGGTGAAGCACGAGTCCCAGGCTCGCCAGCGCTCAGTGACGGAGCCGGTCAGATTGGTGGTGTCCTCGGTTGTGCTGCAAAAACAGGTCGGGCAGACCATCGTGCAGTTGGCGCAGGCAAGGCAGCGGTCCGCCACGAGATCCCATTCGGGGTGCTCATACCGGCCTGCGGCGGTCCGTGGGTGGCTCGGGTCGAGGCTTCGTCCCATATTGGCGGTGGCTTCGCCCTCGATGAGCTCAACGGCA
>CBDTUP010000121.1:0-7386 GCA_965363685.1 uncultured bacterium
CTGCCGGTGTTGTGCGGTTTTCTGTTCCGCAGGACGGCCCGGTTGAGTTCGTGGACCTGGTTCGTGACGACATGCGCTTCGAGTCGGAGGTCATCGACGACTTCGTGATTCTCCGTTCGAACGGTATTCCAACCTATCACCTCGCCTCCACCGTCGACGACGTTGACTATCAGATCAGCCACGTTGTGAGAGGAGAGGATCTGCTCTCTTCGACACCGAAACACATACTGCTCGCACAGGCGATGGGTGCTGACCCTGCGACGTACGCCCACCTACCGCTTCTGTTCGGACCCGATGGCAAGAAGTTGTCCAAACGCCACGGAGATACGGCCCTGAGAGCCTACAGGGAGGGTGGATACCTGCCCGAGGCAGTGTTCAACTACCTGAGCCTGCTGGGTTGGTCGTACGACGCAGAGACGACGATCTTCTCAGTTGAACAGGCAATCGAACGCTTCGATCTGTCAGGTGTTTCAAAGAACCCGGCAGTATTCGATGTCGACAAGCTGCAGTGGATGAACGGTGAGTACGTCAGGGCCATCGACACCTCCGACTTCACTGAGCGATCGCGTGTCTTTGTCGAAGCCGACCTCGGTCGTCCGGCCACCGATCAGGAGTGGGAAACCTTCACGACGATGTCGGCTCTGCTTCAGGAGCGCGTGAAACTCATGCCGGAAGTCGGAGAGTTGAGCCGCTTCCTGTTCGTCGACGATGTCGAATACGACGAGCGGTCTTGGTCCAAGGTCATGAAGGGCGACACGGTGGTCCAGGCACTGGAGTCGGCAATCGATCAGCTTGGGTCGGCCGATGACTGGAGCGCGGAGGCAATAGAGGCACGTTTGCGGCAGTCGCTGGAAGATACGGGACTCAACCCGAGGAAGGGCTGGCAGCCCCTACGCGTTGCTGTGACCGGGTCGCAGATTTCTCCACCTCTGTTCGAGTCGATGGAAGCGATCGGGAAACCGCTCACTTTGAGGCGACTCCGTAGGGCCTTGGAAACGTTGAGCTCCGGCTGAGCAATCAGCCCATGGTGTCGGCGCAAATAGCCCGCAGCCGATCGGCTGCGCCGGCATCACCGGACACTTGCAGTCGGTCGATGTTGCCCCGTCCCCACAACCAGAGGTCGATATCCGCGGCCCGTCCGCGCACGACCGTTCCGGCCTCGGGAAGCGAGTCCGTTGTGATGAATGCGTCTAGATCGTGGTGTCTGCCTGTTTTGGGTGAGCTGCCGGCGAACCGCCCGAATCGGATGTTCCACGAATCCGGCGTGTCGGTGCATACGATCTGTGCAGTGTTCTCCGCGGGCGCGAAGGTTCCCCAATCGGGGTAGCCGCCTACGTACATAGTGAGAACCTCGTCGATTCCATCGGCGGCTAAGTCGGGGTCGATCGGTGAGACGTCGCCGGTTGCTTGCTCTGCGTCAACCCGATGGATGAGCGTCTCGTGGGCCATTCTGCGAAACCAGAACCGGACGGTCTTGTCCCCAGCAAACCAGGTGAACACTTCCCGTTCCGGATCGGCGGCGCGAAGGACTGCAAGCAGACATGCGAGCCCATGCTCGTACCAGCCGAGCAAGTCCGCCACGGGCGGTTCAGGGAGCGGCGGATTCTCGAGGAGCAGATTGTCGATTATGAGGGTTTTCTGCCGGTGAATCACCCCTGTGTGCTCCACGAGATCGGCGACGGACCAGCCGGGACAACATGGGACATCGGCGGCGGTGTTTAGGGTCGCGCGGTCGGCTAGGAGGCGACCGTCAGACTCGATATGAGCAAGGAAGACTGAGGGGTTCATGTGGACAAGCTAACTGCATCCCCGAGGTGTGACTCAAGCTGTGTGTTGCTACTGCCGACAAATAGCGGTGGAGAGCATCTTCTTGGCCAACGCCTGTGCCGGGGGCCGTGATGCGACTGCGAGCGATCGAGACTATGGATTACCCATGACGAGAGCAGAACGACTTATAGCGGGCCTTCCGCTCGGCTATTACCGATCGATCCGTGCCGGCCGGCTTCTCGAGGTCAATGAGAAGCTGGCTTCATGGCTCGGCTACTCGAGTCCCGAACAGATGATCGACTCGGTAACCGCGTGCGATCTCTACGCCGACCCGTCCGCATACGCGGCTGTGCTCGAGGAGATCACCGCTACCGGCCAGGTGCCGGCTCGCGAGGTGGAGCTCAAGTGTCGCGACGGATCCACCAGGTGGTTCCGGAAACACTCTCACGCGATTGTCGACGCCGAAGGTACGAGTGATTACGACGAGGGGTTCCTCGAAGACATCTCGCGGGAAAGACAGGCGCGGAACGACCTGGAAACCAGCGATCGGAGATTCCGTGAGGCCTTCGATCACGCTCCGATCGGAATGGCGATCATCGCTCCCGACGGGACTCTCATACAGGTGAACCAGGCGTTGGCCGAGTTCCTCGGTTATGAAATCGCTGAGATAACAGGTCGGTCATGGATGAGCCTCACCCATCCTGAGGATATCGAGAGCAATCGCCGCCAGGCGCAGGAGATTTTCTCCGGCCGGGTGGCCGTGCAGCGAGTCGAGAAGCGCTATCTCCACAAGGACGGAACGGACGTCTGGGCCCTGATGAACGCGACGACGGTCCGCGGCGCCGACGGGACGCTCGAATACCTGATCGGCCAGGTTGTCGACCTCACCGATAGAAAACGTGCAGAGGAAGCCCTCGAGGAACTAATCCGATCCAAGAATGAGTTCGTTGCGAGTGTCAGTCACGAGTTGCGTACTCCGTTGACGGTGGTGCACGGTCTGGCTGCAGAACTACGCGACCTCTGGCCGAGCTTCTCTCCCCATGAAGCATCGGAACTTGTCGGTCTGGTCGCCGACCAGTCGGCTGAAGTGACACATCTGGTGGAGGACTTGCTTGTTTCAGCTCGATCTGAGGCCGGGACCCTCTCGGTCGAACCAGCCAAGGTCGCTGTCCGCCATGAGATCGATACCGTCCTCGAATCGCTAGGTCGCCCATTCGATGGCAATCTCACCTGGATCGATGACGGCACCGATGTGGTCGCCGATCCAACCCGGCTCAGACAGATCGTTCGAAATCTCGTGACCAACGCTCTTCGATATGGCGGCAGCCACGTGACGATCGCCATCAGCTCGGAGGGCGGGATGGCTTCGATCCTCGTAAAGGATGATGGCGCGGGAATACCCGACGAAGACCGGGAGCGGATCTTCGAGGCGTATGCCCGTGCGCACGATGGGAAGGGCCGGCCGGCTTCGGTCGGATTGGGTTTGACTGTGAGCCGAGATCTAGCCCGACTGATGGGTGGCGATCTGGTCTACCGTTTCGCCGACGGTGTCAGTGTTTTCGAGTTGACGTTGCCTGCGGCGTAGCGCCTGCGGCCTAGCTCACCCATTCTTCGCCTATGATCTATCCGGCACACTCCCGGCCCCGTCGTCCAGCGGCCTAGGACGCTGGCCTTTCAAGCCGGTAACGCGGGTTCGAATCCCGTCGGGGCTGCCATCTCACGACCCGCCCTTTTGGGGCGGGTTTTGAGATGGTTTGGTTTGGCTGGATCGCAGAACATGGAGTGTTCTGCAACGTGCCGACTTTGGTACTTGGTACTTGGTACTTGGGCTCAGAAGCTTCGGTCGATCTCTGCCGCCAGTACCGCGTTGCGGCTCTTGCGCTGGGCGTCGAGCACCGCAATCGCCGTCAGGTTGACGATGTCGCCGACTTCCGCGTCGCGCTGTGCAACGTGCACCGACTTCGACACCCCCGTGAGGATCGGTCCGATCACCTGTGCCTCTGCGAGGTGGTGCAGCAACTGGTAGGCAGCATTCGCCGCCGCCAGGTCGGGGAAAACCAGCACGTTGGCCGGCCCACCAAGGCGGTTGAACGGATGCCGTTTCTCGAGTAGGTGTGCCGTCACGGCCGTGTCGGCATGCATCTCACCGTCGAGCGGGAGATCTGGCGCCTTCTCGTTGCAAATCCGTACGGCTTGCCGAACCCGTTCCGGTTCCTCACCTCCGGCAGATCCGAAGTTCGAGTAGCTGATCATCGCTACCCGCGGGGACACGTCGAAGTCGTGGAGGGCAGTTGCCGCCGCCGACAAAGCGATCTCGGCGAGTTCTTCCGCCGATGGGTTGAAATTGACCGCACAATCGGCGAAAAAGTACGGCCTGCCCTTGATCACGACAATGTAGAGCGCGCTGACAATGCTCCGGCCGTGTTCAAGCGGCAACACCTGCAACGCCGGGCGAATGGTGTCGGCGTAGTAGGTGGTCAGACCACCGAGCATGGCATCGGCATCGTCGGACTGGAGCATCATTGTTGCGAACATGTTCGACTCGTAGACCGCTTTGGTGGCGTCGTCGAGCGCCATGCCTTTGCGCTGGCGGATCTCGAATAGCGCCTTGGCGTAGCGCTCTCGGTGGTCCGCGGCGGCAGCCGGATCCAGCAGTTCGATGTCGTCGAGCGGTATCTCGAAATCGCGGGCCGTCTGTTCGATGGCCTGAATGTCGCCCAAGATGATCGGAGCGGCGATGCCCTCGTCGCTGACTCGCCGGGCGGCACGGATGATGCGTGGATCTCCCCCTTGCGGGTACACCACTCGCATCGCCCGTTCCTTGGCTTTCACCGTGATCGTGTGCATCAATCCATAGGTCGCCTGGAACTTGGCGTGCAGCTCCTCCTTATACCGATCGAAGTCCTCACAGGGGACCTGAGCCAGGCCTTCTTCGCAGGCGGCCGCTGCAACTGCCGGCGCTACGTACCACAACACCCGGGGGTCAAAGGGCTTGGGGATGATGTAGTCGGGGCCGAACGCCAGATGATCCAGGTTATAGGCCTTGAGAACGACCTCGGATACGGGCTCCCGGGCGAGTTCGGCAAGCGCGTGAGCGGCGGCCACCTTCATCTTCTCGGAGACCCCGGTGGCCCGGACGTCGAGTGCGCCGCGGAAGATGAATGGGAAACCGAGAACGTTGTTCACCTGGTTCGGGTAGTCACTGCGTCCGGTCGCAACGATCGCATCTGGCCGGGCCTCGCGGGCAGCGTCATACGTGATCTCCGGATTCGGGTTGGCCAACGCAAAAATGATCGGCTGATCGGCCATCGACCGGACCATGTCTTGAGTCACGGCATCGGCCACCGACACACCGACGAAGGTGTCGGCGCCCTTCAAGGCGTCCGCCAGGGTCCGCTTGTCGGTTGGCTGGGCGAACTCGGCTTTTTCCTTGGTGAACTTGGCGTCCCGACCTTCATGGATGACACCGCGCGAGTCACAGAGCAGGATGTTCTCGTGCCGGACTCCGAGTTCCTGGAAGAACCGTGCACAAGCGATTCCCGCTGCGCCGGCTCCATTGAAGACAACCGTCGTGTCCTCGATCTTCCTCCCGGTCAGCTCCAGGGCGTTGAGGAATCCCGCGCCGGCAATGATGGCGGTGCCGTGCTGGTCGTCGTGGAAGACCGGAATATCGAGTCGCTCGCGCAGCGTCTGCTCGATGTAGAAACATTCAGGTGCTTTGATATCTTCGAGATTGATGCCACCCACGGTCGGCTCGAGCATCTCGCAGAAACGCACGATGTCGTCGGGGTCGTCGGCGTTGATTTCGAGGTCGAATACATCGATGTCCGCGAAGCGCTTGAAGAGAACTCCTTTGCCCTCCATCACCGGTTTCCCGGCCAGGGGACCGATGTTCCCCAGCCCCAGCACAGCGGAGCCGTTGCTGACCACGGCTACCAGGTTGCCGCGGTTTGTGTACTCGAAGGCCAAGGCCGGGTCTTCGTGGATTGCCAGACATGGCTCGGCCACACCAGGCGTATAGGCGAGGCTCAAGTCGGCTTGCGTTGCCGTCGGCTTGGTGGGCCGGACCTCGATCTTGCCCGGCCTACCTCTCGAGTGGTAGTCCAGTGCTTCGCTGAAGGGTTTACCGTCGCTCATTGGTTCTTCCTTGCTCGTTGAAAGTTTCGATCCCCCTGCCGCGACCGGTGTTACTCCTCTTTGATCACACCCAACCGGCGGCCGACCTCCGTGAATGCGTTGATACCGTGGTCCAGGTCCTCATTGCTGTGTGCTGCCGAGATCATCACCCGGAGGCGGGCCTTGCCCATTGGAACCGTTGGATAGGCGATGGCTTGCGCGAATACGTCGTGCTGCTGCAGAAGGTGGGCAGAGAACTCCTGTGCGAGCTTTTCGTCGCCGAGCATTACGGGGGTTATCGGAGTCTGCGTGACTCCGGTGTCGAAGCCGAGATTGCCGACCGCCCGGCGGAATCGATCGGCATTGGTCCACAACCGGTCGACCAGTTCGGTCGACTCAGCGAGGATGTCTACAGAAGCGATACAAGCCGCCACATCCGGAGGAGTGGCAGCCGACGAGAACAGGAAAGGCCGCGCCCTTTGCCGTAGCCAATCTACGACCGGAAGCGGGCCGGCTACATATCCTCCGACAACGCCGAACGCTTTCGACATCGTTCCGACTTCGACTTCCACCCGACCGTGCAGTCCGAAGTGATCAACGATCCCTCTGCCGCCTCGTCCGAGCACCCCTTCGCCATGGGCGTCATCCACCATCACCATGGCTTCAAAGCGGTCGGCGACGTCGACAATGTCGTTCAAAGGTGCGATGTCGCCATCCATCGAGAAGACGCCATCGGTGATTATGAGGATCTGTTCGACGTTCTCAGCGCGAGCCTCGGCTAGCTGGACTGCTAGGTGATCTACATCGGCATGGCGGTAGATCTTGCGGTCTGCCTTCGCCAATCTGACACCATCGATGATCGAGGCGTGGTTCAGTTCGTCGGTAACGATGACATCCCCGGCTCCGACCAGGGCGGGGATTGCGCCGGCGTTGGCTACGAAACCTGCCTGTAAGGAGATTGCCGCCTCCACACCCTTGAATTCCGTCAGTTTCGCCTCGAGTTCGTCGTGGATGGCCATGGTGCCGGCGATTGTGCGGACTGCTCCCGGACCGATGCCGTAGCGATCCAATGCGGCTTTGGCGGCCGACACCAGGCGGATGTCGTTGGCCAAGCCCAAGTAATTGTTCGAGCAGAAATTCAAGACCCGGCGACCATCGACTTTGATCCAGGCACCCTGCGGGCCGTCGATGTGCCGGATTTGGTTCTTTAAGCCATCGGCCTCGAGCTGGGCAAGCTGTTTCCGTAGGTATGCGACCTTGTCCACGTTTGCTACTCCAGAGGGCCGTCGGCATCTGCCGGGTCGGGGAACATGATGACCTTCCCACATTCGCCGGAAGCCATCGTCTCGAAAGCTCGTTCGAAGTCGTCGAGCGCGAACCTATGGGTGACGACCGGTGTGAGGTCAACGGCGCCTGATCGAAGCAGTCCGCGCATCTGGAACCAATCGGTCCACAATCGGCGTCCCACGATGCCGTAGACGCTTGCACCCTTGAAGATGATGT
>CBDTUP010000122.1:0-7369 GCA_965363685.1 uncultured bacterium
AAAACCATGTTGCGGCGCTCGAACAGCGTTGTCTGCTCGTCGAGGGCATCCACGGTCTCGAGAACGGCCGAACCTTCAGGAATGAAGTCGGTGAAGCTGAACTCTGTCGACAACTGAGTCGTTCCGAACACTCCCAATCCACCGAGGATGAAGGCAACAATGAGCGTCGGAATAGGAGCCTTCTCGGCGAACACGGAAGCCTTGCCCATGAGACGCGGAAGGAGTCGGTCCCCGCCCTTCCCGAAAGCTTCGACCGGGAGACGACCGGCTGATTCGGCCCGACGATCGAGCAGCATGCGCACCGCTGGGAAGAACGTCAACATCAGCCAGAATGCCGAACCGATTCCGATGGCAGCCAGGATCCCGAAGTCGCGCAGTGCCGGCACCGGGTTCGTCACATTGGTCAGGAACCCAACGCCGGTGGTGACCGTCGCCAACACCAGTGCCACACCAACGGTGCGTGTCGCTCGGCCGGCACTCTTGTCCACGGGAACTGCCGCCCCCAACTCCTCGCGATAGCGCGAGTTCAAGTGAATCGCGTAGTCCACGCCGAGGCCGATAAGGAGGATCGGGAGGATCTGCAACATCTCGGAGAACGCTCCGATCCAACCCAGGTATCCGGGTCCCATGAGAACACCGACGCCCTGCATCCAGGCAATCGACATCATGATCGCTGCCAGAGTCAGCGCTACATCTGCAGCCGAACGGCGAAGCGACCTAGCCCTCGTCATTCTGCCTTTCGGATGGACCCAATAGACGAATCCGAGAATCAGCAGAATGATCGCAAACGCCGTCCCGAAGAGCCTTCCGATCTCCTCCAGGAACACGTCCTGATCCTCGAACAAGAGGAAGAAGCTGAAGGGTTGCACCGAAACGGATTCGGAAGACGCTTCTCGCAGCTTCTCGGCGAGATCAAACTGAATCTCCTGGATGCCCACTTCGTCCAGGTCGGCGACGTTCATCCAGACGACCATCAGCCCAGCACTCGACGACGGCACACTCAGATCAGTGTTCTCCGACGAAAGCAGCTGAGTGAAGAAGCCGGCGAACTCGGGAGGTAGCTGGCCGAGCGAGTCGTTGAACGCTCCCTTGACCGCGGCGTCGTCGGCCAGCGCGGTGACGGGAACGCCCTCCATTTGCAGACCTTGTAGAAGTGGCCCGAAGAATCCTTGGACGGCGCCGTCGGCGCGGTCGGAAAGATACGGGGCAGCTTCGCTCTCAATTACCGCATCGACTGCCGCCGCGTACGCCTGAAGTCCGCCGGCCGTCAAGACGTCGCCGGACTCAGCTTCGAACAGGACCTGCATCGGCGTCTCGCTGTTGGAGGCAAACCGCTCGCTGATTGTCAGACTTGCCGTCCACTCCGGTGCGTCTGGAGCAAAGCCCTCATTGCCCTGTGTGGTTTCCTGCTGCGAGATGAATGAACCGAGAACGACCGTGACGATGAGTGATGCCAGCACGATCGACCAGGGCGACTTCCTGACAGCGCGGGCGAGGAGCCTGATAATTCTTTCCACGACTACTCCAAAGGGAAAAGAGGAAGATGATGTGAGCCACTTGAGCCTAGGACGCAACCCTAGGTACTAGAAATCTCAGACGAGACCCTCGACGGCTCTCAGCGCCTCCAAGAAACGAGTGTTCTCAGCCTCTATACCCAGCGTCGTCCGTACCCATCCAGGGATCGTGGGCCTGACGATGACACCGTGCCCTAGGAACTCCTCCGGGTGGGCGGCCAGCCGGTGGAACACGAAGTTCGTCTGACTGTCGGCGTGGGCAATCCCAAGCGATTCGAGGGTCCCCACCACTCGATTTCGTTCTCGCCGGTTGGCGTCGACGCGCTCTGCCAGGCGATCGCGATGGCGAAGCGCCTCAGTGGCAGCCGCTTGTGCCATACCAGTGACCGGAAAAGGCGTCTGTGTCTTGCGAAGCTGACTGAGGGTCTCTAGTTGCCCGACCGCGTAGCCGACCCGCATCCCCGCCAGGCCGTAGACCTTCGAAAACGTGTGAGTGACCACCACGTTGTCCCGGCTGATCGCAAGAGGGACGGCGCTGGCGAAATCAGGCGCCTCCACGTAGTGAAGGTAAGCCTCATCGACGACGACCAGCACGCTCTCCGGCACGTTGTCAACGATCCACTCCACCGCCCCGGCCGCTAGATGGGTACCGGTCGGGTTGTTCGGGTTGCATAGATAGAGCAAGGTGGTGTCGCTGCGAACTGGGTTCACGAGCCGTTCCGGGTCGTGAACCCAGTCGCTGGTCAATGGAACTTCGACCGGCTCGGAGCCTGCCAGATGGGTGATGATCCGATAAAGGATGAAAGAGGGGGCCGCATAGACCGTCGAAGTCCCCGGGCCGCCCATCCCAATCCCGATCGAGCGCAGCAGATCGGAGCTGCCTCCCCCGAACCACAGATTCTCGTCTTCAACGCCCAGCGTTTCGGCCGTCGCTCTCCGCAGAGCCCTCATGTCGTTGTCCGGATATCGGTTGGCAGCTCCCGCCGCCGCGACCGCCGCCGCAGTCACCTCCGGCCAGGGAGGGTATGGGCACTCGTTCGAGGCGAGTTTGGCAACATCGCGCAACCCCAACTCGGCCGCGACTTCATCAATCGAATGCCCCGGCGCGTAGGGAACGATTAGGTCGAGATCGGCGCGGAACCTGGGCATAGAGAGAAGATAGCAACGGCCGGCAACCTCCCCGGAACCGCGAGCCGCCTACCCCTTGGAACCGCCGGTGAAACCCCAACTTGCCAGATGCATGGTTGGAGCATGAACAACCCGCGGTCCGTATTCCGAATCCGCCATCCGAGCATCATTGCCCATCGACAGCACGTTGCCGGGGCGCAGAGCATCGAAGAAGGATTCCGTGAACCTGAGGTTCGACACCGGTCTGGTGACCTCACCGTTCTCGATGAGGAATGTCCCGTTCCGGGTCAGGCCGGTCACAAAGAGCGTCGTCGGATCGAGTATCCGGCAGTAGTTGAACTCGGTGACCAGAAGACCACGCTCAACGGAGGCGATCATCTCTGCCTCCGATCGATCCCCGCCTGCAATGAACAGGCTGGTTGGGGCGGGTCCGAACCATTGCGCGAACTCCCAGTCGTGTCCCGTCGATTCGACGTTCATGCGGGCCGCGGTTCTTCGATCGTGCACGAATCCTTTGCCAACACCGTCGGATATCAACTCGACCCGTTGCTTGGGAGTCCCTTCCCAGTCGATTGGCAGGCCGAGGGCGTCAGGATCCATCACGTCGTCCCGTATGGTGACCTTCTCATCGAACTGAGCTAGTCCTGGGATCACCTGGGTTCGGCCCTCGGAAGCTGCCTTTCCCCCGAACGCGTACAACCCAACGAATACACCGATCGTCGCCCCGCAATTCGGCCTCAATACAACCTCGTAGGCGCCCGGTTCGATATCGGTGGCGTCCACCGCCGCTCGTGCGATTGAAGCCGCCTCGTGACCGACGACCGCCCCATCGATGTCTGCCAGCGAGCGTCCCGCCCGGTGAGCCGTGCCGGCCGAGTTGGCTGTTTGATGGATGCCGTCCAGCACCGCGGAAGTGGCCCGACCTTCGTATTGAAATCCGAGATGGTTGGCCACTGCCACGAGCTCCTCGGTGGTGTCACAGAATCCGGCAGCCCTCAAATCCGGCCCGGCTGCGATGAACTCTGCGACAAGCGCAGCCCGTTGGTCGGGCGGACAGGATGCCGTAGCGGGATCGAAGTGATCGACTGCGGCAACCTTGGAGGGATGCGAGAATCCGGTCCAATCCGGATCGACGGGATTGAGGGACACGCTCGTAAGAGCAGATCGCACCAGGTCGGTTAACGATTCGTCGTCGGTAAGCGTGGTGGTCGTGCGAGAGGTTCTGCCGCCTTCGGCTAGATCGAGCGTCACCACGGCGCTGTCTTCGGCGACATTCTGGTGGATGAATGAGTTGGCGAACCTGGTCAAGGCTTTCCGCGTAACTCTGATCGACACCTGAGCTTCAACCGAGGAAGGGACCCGACCGATCAAGTCATCACAGATTTCGAGCGGCTGTCTCATCCCAGTACCCCCACTCTCACATCATGGAATCGGGCAGGGGCGGCACTATGTCCTGTATGTCCAACCTGACCTGGTTGGCCTTTCCCGCAGTTCGGTGTCCCCCAATGCACCCATTCATCACCACCGGCGAGTCGGTCGAGCGATCCCCAGAACTGCGGCGTTATACCTGTGTATGTTGGGTTCTTCAGCATGCGGCCAACCCGACCGTTCTTGATTTCCCAACCGACTTCGCATCCGAACTGGAAATTGAGCCTCCGATCATCGATCGACCAGGAACGATTGGTGTCCATCAGGATTCCGCTCTTCGTGTCGGCGATGATCTCTTCGAGCGAGTCTGGACCTGGCTCCAAACCGACGTTGGTCATTCGCACCATTGGAATCCTGGCGTGACCGTCTGCACGCACCATTCCACCTGGTGGAAGTCCGGCTATCGAGGCGGTGTCTCTCCCCGACAAGACTCCCACCCAGGTCCCGGCGGTCACTATCGGAACACGCTGGGCAGGAGTGCCCTCGTCATCGAAACCGAACGTTCCCAATGCACCGGGGATCGTGGCGTCAGCACTGATATTCATGAGTTCCGATCCATATCGCAGGCGTCCCAGTTGGCCTAGGTCCAGAAACGAGGTTCCGGCGAACGCGGCTTCCCAACCAAGGATCCGATCGAGTTCGATGGCATGTCCAACGGACTCATGAATCTGCAGTGCCAGTTGGCTGCCCTCGAGGACGAGGTTGGTCACCGTCGACGGACATTGATCGGCACCCAACAGCGCTGCCGCTTCATCTGCCACTCGCGCGGTGTTCCCTGGGAGGTTCCACCTCTCGATGATCTCGTATCCGCCCGTTTCGTATTGGCCAAAGGACTGTGGATACGACCGAACCTGCGACTCGCCATCACCCATAGCCAATGCATCCATTCCGCATCCCGACTCAACAATGTGCTGATGAATGCGGTGGCCCTGCGATGACACAAACCACTTGTCCGTCTCCCAGAACTCCAGTTTGCCGCTCGCGCGCGAAACCCCGTCGGCGGCGAGCATCTCAGAGGTCGCCCTGATGAGAAGGTCGGCCTTGTCGCCGACGGACACTGAGAACGGATCTACCTCGACGGGGGTCGAGTAGGAGGCTTCGACTACTGGGACCTCGGCGAGTGGCAGCGGTTCACCGGGCACCCGGGCCGAGGCTCTAGCGATGGCGGCCGCTTGCACGCCGGCGTCGCGAGCAGCCTCGAAATCGTTGGCGGCAAAGAACCCCCAAGATGACCCGATCAATGCCCGCACTCCCACGCCGGCCTTCATGTCCTCAACAACACGATCGATTTGTCCGTTGGCAGCGCCGATTCGTTGGTGCCGCGACACGACGGTTCGGGCATCGGCGTAGCCGGCGCCTGCGGCCAGGGCTCCCTCAACGGCCTCAACTGCTGGATCGAACACAGAACCTCCCATGCAAATGCATCAGAAGCATACGTGCCCGGCCACCTCCTTCCGAGACGGGTCTATTCTGCTGCACCATGTCGACCACCCACGTGAGCGTCTTCGGCGCGTCTCAAACACAACCAAGCGAAGCAGACTACGAAATGGCTGTCGAACTCGGGGGTATGCTCGCCCGCCGGGGCCATACGGTCGTCAACGGCGGCTACGGCGGTCTCATGGAAGCGGTCTCACTCGGCGCCAACGCCGCGGGTGGCAAAGTAGTGGGCGTCACCGCCCCCACGGTCTTCCCAGGCCGGTTGGCACCCAACGACCACATCACCTCGGAACGCACCGCCCCAGATCTGGTGAGCCGGATTGGAATCATGCTCGACATGTCCGACGCGGCGATCGCCCTCCCGGGATCAATTGGCACACTGACCGAGCTGATCTTGACCTGGAACGTCAGTTTTGTCGCTAGGTTCTCCGAGCGTCCACCGATACCTCTGATCACCGTAGGCGAAACCTGGGCCGAACTCGTGCCCTTGATCGCAGAACGTATGTCGACCGACGGCGGGTTGGTTACCTGTGTCAACAGCGTGGCCGCCGCCATCGCTTCCCTCGATGAGCAGATGCCCCGAAATCCGAGGCCTCCGAACTAGCCTGACAATCGCTGAGTCATGACCAAACTCGACCCGACTCCAACTTCTCGCCGCAACCAGGTCGGCCGGCACCGAGCGCGCACATTCCTCGACAGCATCACGCGAGTGAACCAACGTGCCTGCAAACGAGGTCATCATCGCTACGGCAAGCCTCAACGGATCGGAGCCGGTATCCAGCGAACCTCCTGTTCGTTCTGCGGCAGTGTTTCGATTGACCTTCGCGATAGCTCCGGTATGCAGCGTCCACCCAGTCTCATCAAACGGGTGACCGTAGACGCGCCGAGGTGAGGGTGGCAGACGAGGTCCGCGCCGCCGGCGGCATCGTCTGGCGAGAAGCCGACGATGATGTCGAGATCCTTCTCATCCACCGCGACCGATACGGCGACTGGACACTTCCGAAGGGGAAGCTGGACAAAGGTGAAACCGACCTGGAAGCAGGTCTGCGCGAGGTACACGAAGAGACCGGCATGATCTGCAAGCCCGGCGTGCCAATGGGAACCATGCGGTACGGATTGGCCGGCGGCGAGATCAAGCGAATTCATTACTGGTCGATGGAAACCATCGGTGGATCGTTTTCCCCGAACGACGAGGTCGACGAGATCGTCTGGGCGAAACCGGCTGTGGCCGGACGGATTCTCACCTATCAACGCGATCGCGATCTGGTTGCATCCCTTCAGGAGAACTGGTGGCAACTGACCGGCCGCATCTATCTGGTTCGTCACGCCCGTGCCGGCCGGCGGAAGGACTGGAAGGGTGACGATATCAAGCGGCCGCTCAGCAACCGCGGTTGGGAACAGGCAAGGGAGATCGGGACATTTCTGGCAGACGCTCAGGTCGAGCGTCTAATCACGAGCAGCTATGTCCGCTGTCGGCAGACGCTGGAGCCTGCAGCTGGACTGCTAGGCCTCAAGATCGAGAAGCACAAGGCTCTCTTCGAGGGAACGACGGCAAAAAGCACAGAAAGGCTCATGAGGAAGATCGGCGACACCCCGGTCGCGCTCTGCACTCATGGAGACATCGTTCCCTCGGTTCTCAATCGCTTGGCCAAAGGCGGGACGGTTCTCGAGGACGACCTACAGTTCGAGAAGGGTTCGATCTGGTCGGTGGATGTAGTGGGTGACACCTTCCCGACCGCCCGGTATATCGCGCCCTTCGTGTAGCCATTGGCCATTGGCCGTTGGCAATTGGCCGATGGCCATTGGCACAGACTGAAAGCGGCGCCAAGCGACACCGGCGGAGCTCACATCTGCTGACCAAA
>CBDTUP010000123.1:0-7367 GCA_965363685.1 uncultured bacterium
TGACCCGGCGCAACCTCGAGCAGTTCAGGCTTCTGATTCGTACAGATCTTCATGTCATTCTGGACCCGGTCGACACACCTAGAGGCAAACCGGCAGCCGGTCGGCAGGTCGATGAGCGACGGCACCACCCCGGGAATGGTGTCGAGCACATCCTTGAGATGTCCGAGCACAGGAATCGACCCCACCAATCCCTGCGTGTATGGGTGTTGCGGGCTGTTGAAGATGTCCCGGACATCCGACTCCTCGACGATTTCGCCCGCATACATGACCGCCACCCGGTGAGCCATCTCTGCCACCACTCCGAGGTCGTGGGTGATCAGCAACACCGCAGTGTTCGACGACTTCTGGAGGTCCCTAATGAGGTCGAGGATCTGCGCCTGGATCGTCACATCGAGGGCGGTAGTCGGCTCGTCTGCGATCAGCAACTCGGGTTCGCAAGCCAGAGCCATGGCGATCATCACTCGCTGGGCCATGCCGCCCGACAGCTCGTGCGGATAAGCCTGCGCCCGCGTTTTGGGATCCGGGATACCCACCCGGGCCAACATCTCGACGACTTTCTCCTCTTCAACGTCTTTCGACCAATCTCTATGGAGTTCGAAAACCTCTTTGATCTGAGCCCCGGCCCGATAGACCGGATTCAGCGCGGTGGCGGGTTGCTGGAAGATCATCGAGATGTGCTCACCACGCAGGGCCCGCACCTCCGACTTCTTCATATCCGTGAGATTTCGGCCGCTGAAGATGATGTCGCCGGCCACAATCGACCCGGGATGCGCAATCAATCCCATCACGGAAAGGGACGTGACCGACTTCCCGCAGCCGGACTCTCCGACGATCCCGAGGACTTCGCCGCGATCGACGTGGAGGTCAACTGCATCGACGGCCCGCACCACTCCGTCGCGAGTGTCGAAATGGGTCTTCAAGCCTGTTATTTCGAGCAGGCGCTCCCCCGGCTCGACCATACGCGGTACGTCGACGCTGACCCTGTCGGGGGTGGGTGTGGCCGTCATCGGTTCAAAGTGGGGTCGAGGGCGTCGCGCAGGCCGTCGCCCATGAGGTTGAAGCCGAGCACTGTGATCATGATGGCCAAACCCGGGTAGAAGACCAGATGAGGTGCGGTGAACACCTGGTTGCGGTAGTTGGCCAGCATCGAACCCCATTCGGCAAGCGGCGGCTGCGCTCCCAGGCCGAGGAAAGAAAGACCTGCAGCCTCGAGGATGGCAGTGGCGACTCCAAGGGTTGCGAGCACGACGAGCGGCGTCATCGCATTGGGTATGACTCTACGGAGGAGAATCTGGGTTGGCGAGGCTCCAAGCGCTCGGGAAGCCGAGACATAGTCGCTCTCCTTGATCGCCAGGACCTGAGCCCGCATCACTCGCGCATATCCGGGCATGGTCACGATGGCGATCGCGATCAGGGCATTGCGGAGCCCGGGACCCAATACCGCGACGATGGCGATGGCGAGCAGCAACGAAGGAAATCCCAGAATCACGTCCATGAACCGCATGATTATGTTGTCGAACCAGCCTCCTCGATAGCCGGCCACGGCTCCGATGGCGGCACCGACGAAAAGGGCCAGGGTCACCGTGAAAAAGCCAAGCTGAAGGCTCACCCGTGATCCGTAGATGACACGCGAGTATTGATCGCGCACGTTGCCGTCAATACCCATCCAATGCTGGGGTTTGTCTTCGTCACAGCCGAGGAAGTGGATGCAGGGCGTTTCATAGCGGCCGACGTCTTCCTCCCCGATCAGATCATCATTGGGCTCATATGGTGCAAGCAGAGGGGCAAAGACGGCGACCAGGATCAGCCCGACAATGAGAGTCAGGCCGACCATGCCCGACCTCCGGCCACGAAACCGTCGAAGCGCCAAGCGCCACTGAGTGAGCGGCTTCTCAAACAGCTTGTCGCTGTCCTCGGCTTCGGCGATGAGTCGGTCTAGAGCCTCACGGCGGCTGAGTTTGGTCATTCGAGCCTGATCCTCGGGTCGAGATACGCGTATGAGAGATCGACAAGCAGGTTGACGATGACATAACCTGCAGCAATCACGACAGTGAAGCCTTGAACGATGGCGTAGTCACGGCCGGTAATGGCGTCGAATAGCGCCCGGCCAACCCCACCCAGATTGAAGACCGTCTCGGTGAGCACCGCCCCACCCATCAGCGCTCCCAACTGAAGGCCAATGATCGTCACAACCGGCAGCAGAGCATTTCGGAAGGCGTGAGCTCTGACCACCGTGCGCTCTTTCACCCCCTTGGCACGCGCCGTCCTGATGTAGTCCTTGCCCATCACCTCGAGTAGTGAGCTGCGGGTGATACGAGCAATGATCGACAGCGGAATGGTGGCAAGAGCCACTGCGGGGAGGATCATATGTTTCACAGCATCGCGGAAGACTTCCCACTGGCCGGTGATGAGGTTGTTGAAGATGTAGTGGTTGGCGACGTACTCATGGAACCTGGCCCATCCCGACCCCTCTGTGAGCTCCCAGCCCCACACCTCGTAATAGGGAGTGGAGAACAACCCGGCGCTTAGACGACCGGAAGGAGGCAGAACGAATGCGGTGTCTTTCAGGAGTAGCGCGAACACGTAGGCGAGCATAAGCCCCAGCCAGAACACGGGCATCGAAACACCGATGTTGGCCAACGCCATGGTTCCGGTGTCGACGACGGTGTTGTGCCGTCGCGCCGCCACTACTCCTAGTGGGACCCCCACCAGAATGGCCAGACCAAGCGCGCTGAGGGCTAACTCGGTGGTGAGCGGCAGCCGTTCGATCAATAATTGGCTGACCGGCCGGGAGAATCGGATCGACTCGCCGAGGTCGAATGTGACCACATTCCTCATGTAGATGCCGAGTTGCACCCAGACAGGCTCGTTAAGTCCATTCGCCTCGTTGAATCGCTCGCAGGCCTCCTCCGTAGCGCGTTCGCCCAACAGCGAAGTGCAAGGGTCACCGGGAATCGCCCGGACCAGGAGAAACACCACCACAATGATCCCGATCAAGACCGGGATGGCCAGAAGTACGCGGCGGGTGATGTAGCTCAGCATTTGGTGGGGCGATGATAGAGGTTTGTGGCCATGGACGGCGTACTTACCGATCTGAACCGGTCGGCGAGTCGCCGGGTGCGAGACAGCTCACGAGCGTGCGTCAGTTGGCCATCCGCAGCGTCGTGGCAAAAGCATGCCATTCATCGACCATACGAGACAACCTGCCGGGTTCGAAGACGGACGAATTTCCTCAGCCAGCCACTTCGGGAAGATGGGACGACGCGACCACCAGATGACGGCCATCAGTTCCGAAGGACCACACGCCCGCCGGCAAGCCGGCCGGCGTGAAAAGAAGGGGGGAGGCGCTTTCGCGCCTCCCCCCTTGGGTTGATTACCTGAAGTCGGGCTATCCCGCGTCCTCAGGCTCGGGTAGGTTGATCAGGCCACCCCAGAGGTAGTCGTAGTACTCGAACACGCCGCTATTCCCGGTGTGCAGCGGGCTCGAAGCATCGAGGCCGGCGGTGTAGGAGGCCACGACATCGTTGGCATCGAACGTCGAACCGTCGTGGAACAACACCCCACTACGCAAAGAGCATGTCCACACGCTCAGGTCGTCGTTCGGCACACACTCGGTAGCCAGCTGTGGCTGAACGTTGCCTTCAACGTCGTATGAGTAGAGGCCCTCGATCGACTGTCCGCACGCGCGAATCGATTCGCCGTCGGTTTCATCCGAGCAGTAGATGGAGATCGGTTCATTGCCCTGCATGAACACGAGCGTGTCCTGACCGTTGTCCCACAGATTCAACTGCACATGCCCCCACGGAGGTGCATGTGAGCCGTCAACTGCCGCACTGGCGGCAAAGTAGGCACCACCATGGGCGATGGGCACCATTGGCACCAGCGCCTTGATGGCGTTGTTCGCCTCGGCGTAGAGGGGTTTGGTCGCCTCCACGTCCGGTTCGGCCGAAGCCGTCACGAGTGGCTCGTAGATCTCCGGATGGGAGTTACCGAACTGCTGGTTGGTCTCACCGAAGTGGGTATCCAGGAAGTTGGTGACGTGCGGGTAGTCACCCGTCCATCCCAGCAGGTGGATGCCGTCGCACTGACCGGCCGTCGAGCAAGTCTGAATGAAGTCAGCGGACTCCATCTGGACGATGTCGGCGTCGATCCCCAGATTCTCTCTTAGCTGCGTCTGAATGTCGGCAGCGACATCGCCCGGTGTGGGCAAGTAGCCACGGGTTACATCGCGGTAGTAGATCGACGTCGAGAATCCATCTGGATCCCCGGCATCCGACAGCATTTGCTTCGCGGCCGCCGCATCGAAGTCATACCACGATTCGCCTTCGCAACCGCCGGCTACTGAGCAGGGAGTGAAGTGCGAAGCCGCTTCAGATCCTGCCGGATAGAAGATGTCCACGATTCGCTGCCGGTCAATACCCATGGCGATCGCCTTGCGCACGTCCACATTGTCGAACGGTTCGAAGATGTTGGTGAATCCAACATAGAAGATGTTCGGCTCAGGCTTGGCGAGCAGGGTCAGATTCGGGTCTGCGTCGATACCTGCCAGGTCTTCAGTTGCCGGGAACGTGATTCCGTCCACCGTACCGGAGTTCAGCTCGAGGAGCCGTCCCGCACTCTCTGTCGCCCACTTCAACACGAGCGTATCGTGGGTCGGCTGGGTGCCGTAGTAGTCGGCGAACTTCGAGTAGATGACCGAGTCGCCGCGTACCCACTCTTCGAGCACGTAGGGCCCGGTTCCAACCGGGTTGTCGAGCGGCGCGCCGCCGGTTGCTTGGAGATGTTCCTCGGCCTGGATCCCAAACACGCCAAAGGCAATCTGGGCCAGGAAGGCCGGGTGAGGGCCGCACAGCTTGAACTCGACGGTGAACTCGTCAAGGGCTGTGATCGTGTCAACTCGGCCGTTGTAGGTGACGGGGTTGCCGTCTTCATCGTTGTACCCCATCTCGCGACCACAACCACCCGAGTCGAGGACGTAGCCCTCGAAGGCTGGGTCGGGAGGCGTGGTATCAGGCGGGGTGGTCTCCGGCGGGGTGGTCTCCGGCGGCGCCGTTGTCGGTGCCGTCGTGTCTTGTGTGTCTCCTTCGGTGGTGTCGGAAGTGCTGTCGCTACACGCAGCAGCAACCATCGCGAACACCAAGAAGAGGACAACGAGCTTCAGTGAATTTCTCATCTAATCCCTTCCTCCAATATCCAGCACGGCTCCCACCGCGCTGTAGTCAACAAAGTTAGCGCCTCGGAACCGTTTCTGTTGATTCTTGAACGGTCGGCAGGTCGACATGTGGAAGCACGAAGGTGACGGATCCACCTCGGGAATCATCGATCGATATCGTTCCACCGTGAGCCTCGATGATCGCCCTGGCTATTGCGAGGCCCAATCCGGCACCGCCGCGCCGTCGGGCGGTGTCGGCTCTGGAGAAGCTGTCGAAGGCCCGTTCACGAAAATCGGCCGGGAAGCCGCCTCCTTCGTCGCGGACGGTCACGGATGATGAGCCCACGTCGCTGCGCAGCTCGATGGTGACGACACCATCCTCTGGTGAGTGACGAACGGCGTTATCGACGAGGTTCCTGATCACTCGGATCATGCCTGATTCGCTGGCAGCCACGATGGCGGATCCTTTGACCTCGATCACAACGGATCTCCGCTCTGCCAGCGGTGCGATAGCGTTAGCCACGTCCGCCGCGACGACGGACAACTCCAGGGGCGTCTGATTGACCGGCACATCACCTGCCTCGAGCCGGGCAAGCTCGAAGAGATCATCGATCAGCACGGAGAGAGAATCGAGATCGGTGATTACCGACTGGAGATAGCGTTCTGGATCCGGAGCCAGTCCGTCCTGCAGAGCCTCGACCGCCGCCCGCATAGACGTCAACGGTGTCCGAAGATCGTGACCGACCGCGGCCAGGAACTCCTTGCGGGACGTATCCGACTGCTCTTGCAGGCGGCGCGCTTCGACGAGTTCGTCGATCATTCCATCCATTGCCTTGGCGACTTCCCCCACCTCATCTGCGCGTTCGATGGTGGTCCTGACAGAAAGATCTCCGGCACCAACCCGACCAGCGGTGGCGGCCAGATCGGCCAGATCGGCCGCCAGCGGACGAGTGACCGTTACAGCCAGAGCAACACCCAAACCGACCCCGAGCAGAAGAGCCACCAGAACGAGACGCAAGTCGTGCGTGGAGAGGAACATGGTGATGGCGGACACCGAAACCGCGGCCGCGGCGATAACGACCGCAGCCAGTCCCACTATCTGCAACGTCGTCCGCAGAGTGTGGAACTTCCGGGTGAGGGCCGGCAAACGCCACCCAACCAGCAGCGTCAATACCGCCGCCCCGGCAAATATCCCGTAGAGGAGAGCACGATCCGCCGAGGTCGGCTGCATGGTCGCCTCGGTGATCAAGAGAACCAGGGCCACCACCAGAGCGGCCAGAGGTATGAGCAATCTCACGGTTCGAACCGATATCCAACACCGCGTACGGTGATCAACCGCTCCGGATTGTCCGGATCCTTCTCGATCTTCTGCCGGACCCGCCGGACGTGGACTGTGACGGTTGCGGGGTCCTGCCAGTCGGGAGATGAGCCCCAGACCTGGCCGAGCAACTGGGCACGGGAGAAGACCTGCCGGGGCGATCCGGCTAGGAACGCCAACAGGTCGAACTCGCGGGCAGTGAGGTCAACGACCGCATCTGAAACCTTGACCTCGCGGCTGTCGATATCGATTTCGAGGTCATCGAATTCGAGACGCCGGTGACCATCCTCCCTGGAGCTACGGCGAAGAACCGAACGCACCCTGGCCGTCAGTTCGCGGGGCGAGAACGGCTTACTGACGTAGTCGTCCGCTCCCAACTCGAGACCGAGAATCCGATCGGCTTCCGAAGTCCTGGCCGTCAGCATGATGATCGGCACGTCGCCGGACATCCGAAGCTGGGTGAGGACATCCAGTCCGTCGACCTCAGGAAGCATGATGTCGAGGATGATCAGATCGGGGGCGGAAGACTTGACGGCAGCCAGCGCATCGCGGCCGTTGTCGACGGCGGTCACCAGAAAGCCATCGTGCTCCAGGTACCGAGTCACCACTTCCCGGACCATCGGCTCGTCGTCGACGACCAGCACTCTGCTTTGTCCTTCATTCCGGGTCATGGGTACATCGTAAGTGCCAGATTCCTTCGGAGCACGCTGTGGGGGTCGAGTTTCGCGCCTGTTTCGCTAGCCGTTCCCCCGCTGCAAGGAGGACACGTCAACGTGTGGGAGTCGGACCTACCGGCGAGGAAAGGAAGAACCATGCGAAGGACCATCGTGTTTGCGGTTGTCGCACTGTTGGCGATCGGCCTCATTGCGGCCCCCGCCTCGGCGGCGAGAGGCGGAG
>CBDTUP010000124.1:0-7365 GCA_965363685.1 uncultured bacterium
GCCATATTAGTGATCGTTAACTTGCCATGAAGCCCAAAGGGGCATCGGGGGCCTATCGCACTGCCTGGCGAACGGATGCACTGAGGGTTCGCCGGAACAGCGGTGGGATTTGGCGCCTACTTTCAGTCTGCCTTAGCGCCTAATGGAGTGCTGGCCGGCGCCATATCCCGACACGAGATAGCAAGTACGACTCGAGCGGCGGTAGGAGAGGAGCAAGACCCGCTCAGTCGTCGCCGTCTTCACCCTTGTTGTCGCGGCCAAGGCCGCGGCCGGGCTTCTCGTCGACGAAAGACTTCATCGTCTTGACCATGGCGCTGACCTTCTCCCCGTGGGGATCTAGCTCGGACGGAGAGATACCCGCTGCGAGGGCAGCATGAACGTCGGCGGCGTGCCCGCGGCCGTAGGCATTGCCGTTGTTGCTCTTCTCCTTGTCATACCCTTTGACCTTTTCGGCAGCTTTCGCAACCGAGTCCTGCGCGCGCTCCAAGCCGGTAGCGTGCCCGGGGTTGCCCTGAGCATGATCCGGCATTCCGGTGTCCGGGTTTCGCGTGGCAGCCAGGGCCAGCATCTCCAAAGCTCTCGCTTGACCGCGTTCCACACCGTCCAGCGCCTTATCGAGGACGTGCTGAGGGGGTCCGGTATGGTCGTCTGCCGTGGCGGCTAGTCCGGGACCGATGACGAGAGCCATCGAAAGTCCAGCTACTGCCACTCTGTGTGATTTTTTTTTCATATCCCGCTCCTGTGAGTGAAGTCGGAGCACGGCAATAAACGTTACCGGGTCTCTTCTGGCGCCCTTGGACAAACGATTTCCGTGGCGGCGCCCAGGAGCACTCCGGCCATCAGACCGTCATCCTCGTCGACTTCGATGGCGCCGTCGTCGGAGAGGCGGACCAGGTATTCGGCGAGCAGTTGATCTTTGGTCATGCCCTCGGCAAGCAGGTCACAAAACAGCTCAGCAGTGGCGATGAAGACCTCTGGATCCTCGAGGGCGGCGCCCGCATAGCTGGTCCCCTCCATCGCCGACTCGACGGCTGCCACCAGTGCGGCATAGTCGGGTATGAAGCCGTCATCGCGGTCAGGTTGTGTCGTGGTGGTGACCCGATCGGTGATTGTGGTCGGTACAGAGTCGACAGACCCGACCTCAGTGGGCGAGGAAGTGGCGGCCCCGTCGGAGCAGGCACCGAGGATCAGGACCAGCGCGATCGCCGGAAGAATCAACTGGCGTACCCTGGACATGGCACCATCATCGACACAAGTCAACCGGAACTCAAGCGGAAAGAACGCTCGGACCCATCCGATTAGGCTCCACCGGAACCTATCCAGGAATCATGAGCCAGCTTCCACCCACGGCCGACCGCCGCCCGCATACGATGACCAGCCACGGGATCAATCGAGACGACCCGTACTCCTGGCTGAAGGACCCTTCCTGGCAGCAAGTAATGCGGGACCCGTCGGTGCTGGACCCCGCCATTCGGGAATACCTCGAAGCGGAGAACTCCTACACCGAGACGGCGCTGAAAGAGACATCCGAACTCCAGCAGACCCTCTTCGAGGAGATGAAGGGGCGCATCAAGGAGGATGACAGCTCGGTCCCGGCTCCAGACGGACCGTGGGAGTACTACCGGCGATTCAATATCGGAGGTCAGTACCCCGTCTACTGCCGCCGGCCGCTGGACTCGGACGGCGAAGAGATCCTGTTCGACGGAGATGCCGAGGCAGAGGGTGAGGAGTTCTTCCGGATCCACACATTGGATCCGAGCCCGAATCACCGCCTCCTGGCCTATTCCGTTGATCGCCAAGGCAGTGAGTTCTACGAGGTCCGCGTCCGGGACCTCGAGACAGGCGAGGACCTGCCCGACATTGTTCGGGACAGCAACGGGTCGGTTGAATGGACCGGTGATTCGGCCGGCCTGGTCTACCTGGCCCTGGATGAGAGCAATCGTCCGGTTCGGGCTCGTCTCCATACCCTCGGTGCCAACCAGGACGACGACGCAACCTTGTTCGAAGAGACCGATCCGGGGTTCTATTTAGGGCTCGGCAAGACCGAGAGCGGCCGCTACATCGAGATAGCCACCGGCGACCACGAGACCTCCGAGGTTCACCTGGTGGACGCCAGCGCTCCTGCCTCTCCCCTGCTGACCATCGCCGAACGCGACCCTGGAGTCGAGTATTCGATCGCCGAGCAGGGCGACACGCTCTACATCACAACGAATGTCGACGCCGCTGAGGATTTCAAGATTGTCACAGCTGCCATCAGCACCCCGCATCGGGACTCATGGTCGGAGTTGGTCCCGCACCGTCCGGGAGTCTTGGTCCACGGAGCGATCGCCTTCACCGGGTTCCTGGTCCGCCTAGAAACGGAAGCTGGATTGCCGCGCATAGTCGTCCGAGACCTTCAATCGGCACAAGAACGGGCTATCGAAATGAGCGAAGCCGCTTACGACCTGGGTTTCGCGCCACTGAGGGAGTACCGGTCGACCCTCCGCTATACCTACAGTTCCCCAACAACTCCCCTGCAAACCTACGACTACCGACTGCCGACCGGAGAGCAGACTCTCCGCAAGGAGCAGGAAGTGCCCAGCGGCCACAACCCGGCCGATTATGCGACCGAACGGATCTTTGCCACGAGTCACGACGGCGAACAGATCCCAATCACGCTCCTATACCGGACTGGTCTGGAGCGTAACGGCTCGGCCCCTTGCCTGTTGTATGGATACGGGTCGTACGGAATCAGCATGCCCGCATCTTTCAGCACCAACCGTCTGAGCCTGGTTGATCGTGGGTTCGTGTACGCGATTGCCCACGTTAGAGGCGGCAAGGAGGGTGGATATCGCTGGTATACGGAAGGCAAGAGGCAGCAGAAACGCAATACGTTCTTGGACTTCGTGGCTTCGGCCGAGCGCTTGGTCGACGGAAACTACACATCGAACGGGAAGATCGTGGTCTTCGGCGGAAGCGCCGGAGGTTTGCTGGTCGGCGCGGTGGTAAACATGGTTCCGGCCGGGATGCTGGCGGGAGCCATCGCCGAGGTCCCGTTTGTCGACGTGCTCAACACCATGCACGACACGGACCTCCCACTGACACCGATGGAGTGGCCCGAATGGGGCAATCCGATCGAGGATCCTGACGCCTATGACTACATCGCCTCCTACTCGCCGTACGACAATGTTGAGGCCAGGGACTACCCGCCGATGCTGGTCACCGCCGGATTGACCGACCCGAGAGTCACCTACTGGGAGCCCGCTAAATGGGTGGCGAAACTGCGAACGCTCAAGACCGACACGAATCCGCTGTTATTGCGTACCCGAATGGGCGCCGGCCACGCCGGAGCTTCCGGAAGATTCGACGCTCTCAAGGAACTGGCCGAGGACTACGCCTTCGCCCTCCTTGTCACCGGGCTTTCCCGTTCTGGCGTCAAAAAGCGCGCACAATTGACGGGTTTCTAACGCCGGAACGGGGATGAGCGGGGGTTTAGGGGCCGAATTCGGTGCCGAGGCCGAGACGCTCGGCGTTGCGCAAGGCCGCAACGGCCGCCGCAACGTCTTGGCTGGCGATGCCAACGGACTTGAACACGGTTGGCCCCTCGGGGACCACCACTCCGCCCTCCAGAAGTTCGGTGACGGTGGCGTCGGGGACCCTTCCGGCTCGGATGAGGTCGCCCGCTTCGGCGGCAGCCGCGTCGAGGTCGTCGACGACGACAAACGCCTCCGACAACAGGCTCCCGGGGAGTTCTACCATCTCCCGTGTGAAGGCTCCAACCGCATTGACATGCGCTCCGTTGGCCACAGCCGACGGGGAGAACAATGGCTCCCGCGAGGGTGTGGCACAGGAAATGACGTCGGATTGCCGAACCGCCGCGTTGGCATCCATTTCGACCACCCCACCCACCCGGTCGGCGAGCCGCTCCGCCGATTCTCGCGAACGACTCCAGACCACAACGCGCTCAATGTCCCGAACCGCCCTGACCGCCTCGACCTGATCAAACGCCATGGCGCCGGCGCCGAGCATCGCCATTCTCGTTGCCGTCTCGTCGGCCAGCAGTCGGGTAGCCAGGCCGCAAGCGGCACCGGTGCGAATAGAGGTCAATGCGGCTCCGTCGACCATCCCGAGGGGAGAACCGGTCTCGTCGAAAACTGCGACTACGCCGACTGGATTCCCGGGCACGATCGAGACGACCTTGATGCCGGTGATATCGCGGGCCCGACCGGGCATGAACAACGATCCCCCCAGCAACTGCCGCAAAGGAACCTCTCTGTCGGAACTGAACGCAATTTCCATGGCGCCGATCGCATCCGCCATCGACAGAGCTGCGCGCAGTTCCTGCGGCCCGAGCCAGCGCATCAGGCAAGCACACTCTTGGCAGCCACCTCGATCGGCTCACGATCTACCGCCAGCAACGACATCGGGACGTCGGTGTCGAACGGTGCCCGCTCACCGGTCAGGGCTTGCGCCACCATCGACCCGATCATCGGAGCGAGCTTGAAACCGTGCCCGCTCAATCCATTGGCGAGCCAGTATCCGTCTACACCGCTGGGTCCGACGACGGGATGGACATCGGTGCGATTGATCGTGTAGAGCCCGGCGATCCCAGTCACTCCTCCGCGATGTGGAAGTGCAGGAATCCGATGATGCAGGCCATGGATCTTGAGATCGCGGAAGGCGGCATCGGCTGCCATCTTGAAGTTGTCGGGATCGGCGACCGCTTCCTGTTCGTCCTCTTCGAGAACCGAGCCGAAGAGAATTCGCCGACCTGAAGCTTCCAGTCTGAAATAGATGCCGGTCGACGCATCGACCGTGATGGGGACGGTTCCGAGATCCTCCGGCCAGTCACGGTACGCCACCTGAATACGAGTCGGTTGAAGTGGCCAATCGATCTCGACACCGGCCGACTCGCTGAGATGGTTGCACCAGGGTCCCGCCGCGTTGATGACGGTGCCCGCTGCGATCGATCCTCCGTCGGCTAGATCGACGCCTACAACGCGGTCACCGTCTTTCCGCACAGCACTGACGGCAGATCGAAAACGAACAGTCCCCCCGTGAAGGCGCGTGGCGGCGACAAGGTCAACGTTGGCGGCAGACGGATCGGCGAATCCGGCATCCTCCTCAAACACTGCGAACTCGAAGGGACGACACTCGTGTTCGACCTCACCCGTCAGATCGAACGGCTCCACACAGGCGGAGAGACCCGGAAACCTAGAGGCGAGATCGTCGACAGACAGCATTGAGATAGCGACGTTCGCAGCGGCCAGTCGCTGCTGCTCTGCTTCGACTTCTGCACGGTCTTCGTCGAGAAGCCACAGGACTCCGGCATGGGTGAACTCGTTGCCGGGATTCTCTAGGCCGGTGAACTCCGACCAGTTTCGATAGGCAGCCAGGCCATCCCTGGCAAGGCGGATAACTTCCGGATTCGAGTACCGGCATCGGCAGATCGACGACGAAGCTCCGGTCGACCCTTCGGCCGGCCCCGCTCCTTTCTCGAGCACAACCACGCTCAATGACGATCTGCGGGCAATCTGATAGGCAATCGAACTCCCAACAATCCCCGCCCCAACGACAACGACATCCGCTGATTCACGCATGGAGCCAATCTAACCCCGGCGGCTGCAACACCGTCCACCGCAGGAGCAAACCGGTTAGAAACCGTCCAGTGCAGTCCTCGCCATATCGTGAAGAATCTTCCGGTGGCGACTGCCCTCGAGGTGGTAGCCGATGTTGTCGCGGGCGGCCGAACCGATGAGCCCCATCACCGCATGCGCCGCGGCACGAGCCTCGTCGAGGGTGGCCCTCGGTCGCAGTTTGATGATCGCTTGGGCCCACGCATCTGTGTAGCGAGTGTCATTGCGCTCTGCCGCCCGCTGGTAGTACTCGGGAACATGCCGGAGTTCCCGGAGAAGCAACATCAATGCCTGACCATCATGCAGAGCCAAAGTGATGTGCGTGTCGATCAGTTCATCCAGGGCGTCGCCGGGATCGAGCCCCTCCGTCCGCTTGATGGCACCCCGCAGGAGCTCCCAAATCCGATCGAAAACGGCGAGGAGGATCTCGTCCTTGCCGGCGAAATGCCGGTAGAGTCCCGGTCCGGTGATTCCGGCAGCTGCACCGATCTCATCGATGGACGTCGCGTGAAAACCCTGGACGTCGAACAAGCCGGTAGCTGCATCGATGATCTGCTGACGGCGTTTTCGACCCCGTTCGGTCGGCGCTTCCTGCGCACCGGCGTAGCTGGCTTCCATTCTCACTTCCTGGTCGAGTTGGGTGCCGGCCGCCAAGCCGGCACCCAATGGGTCGTGTTGCTAGATGCCAATCGCTTCGGCGAGCAGCTTCCTCTGGTGGTGGACGCCACCAAACATCAAGGACGTACTCTTTGCACGCTTGAAGTACAGATGGGTGTCGTGCTCCCAGGTGAACCCGGTTCCGCCGAGTATTTGAATCGTGTCTGAGGCGGCGGTCACGTAGGTATCGGAGGCCACCGACTTGGCGAGAGGCGCGACCACCAGCATCTCGTCGGCGTCGTCTATCACCCTGGCGGCGTGATAGGCGACGGATTTCGCATGCTCGACCGACACCATCATGTCGGCCAATCGATGTTTGATCGCCTGGAAGGAGCCGATCGCCCGGCCGAACTGATATCGAGTCTGAGCGTGCTCAACAGCCGTCTGCAGACACCATTGGGCACCGCCGACTTGCTCGAGCGCCAGCGCTACCGATGTGCGCCGGAGCACCTCACCGAGCACAGGTTCGGCAGACCCTTCCTCGCCCAGGACCGTCTCGTCGCTGAGGCGGACAGCCGTGAAGGTGAGGGTCGCCTGCTTGCGGGTGGCATCGAGCGTATCGACGTGCTCAACGACCAGTCCGGCAGAGTCGGCTGGAACTAGGAAGAAGCTAAGTCCTCCCGGTGTCCTGGCTGCGGTGATGAAGGTCCCGGCTACCTCACCGAAGAGAACATGCTGTTTCACTCCGTTGAGCACCCAGGAATCTCCATCGCGGTCGGCCACCATCGCAACGTCCTCGGCGCCCGCACCGCGGGGGCCTTCGAACAACGCCATAGTCATGATCGACTCGCCCATCGCGATACCCGGCAGCAGGTCTTTCTTCTGGGTATCGCTTCCACCCAGCAGAATGGCGTTGGCGGCCATGACGACCGTCGATACGAAAGGCCCGGGAAATAGGCTGCGACCCATTTCCTCGAGCACAACGCTGAGTTCGGCGAATGTGTAGCCCGCACCACCGTATTCCTCTGGAATCGCAAGCGAATGCCAACCAAGCTCGGCACCGGATTGCCACAATGCAGGATCGAAACCAGTCTTTGACTCCGCCATCTCGCGCACGACCGTCGGAGGTACACGATCGTCGAGGAACTGGCGG
>CBDTUP010000125.1:0-7347 GCA_965363685.1 uncultured bacterium
TCAGGTTGGGAGACCCCGCCAGTAGACCAGCGATCCTTGGAGCCGCCTCAACCACCTGCTCAAGGTTGTCCAGCATGAGAAGCGCCTTCTTGTCACCGATCAGCGAGAGGACGCCCTCCTCCAGGCTCCTCACCTCGTTCTCCTTCACATCGAGAACGCCTGCAATTGTCGGCAACACGTTCTCCGGCTTGGTGACTTCTGCCATGGGGACGAACGAGATCCCGTCGAGAAACTCGGGCACCATGTGCCGGCACAGCTCTACCGCAGTGCTCGTCTTGCCGATCCCTCCGGGACCCGTGATGGTCACCATCCGGTGCTGATCGAGAAGCGCGGCAAGCTCACGGATGACAGTCGCGCGACCCAGCAACGGCACGGAACGTTCGGGCAGGTTCGACGGAAGACTCGCCAGCTTCTCGCCCTTGCCCTGTAGGAAGTCATCCGCGGGAACCCTCAACCCGGGTGAGTCCACGGCGAAAATGGAAAAGGGACGGCCGACGTTCTTGAGCTTGAACTTTCCGAGGTCCACGAGACTCAATCCGGCCTGGTTTCTCACCTGGTCCTCAACCGAATCACTGACCAGTACAGCTCCGGGTAACCCGAACGACTCGATGCGGGAGGCGATGTTGACCGCGTCCCCGATGAGCCCGGTCGGCTCCACCATCACGTTGCCCACGTGGATTCCGATCCGCACCGGGACCTCGGGTTCTGCCCGGAGGTCCCGCTGTATAGCTACCGCGCAGTCGACAGCGTCAACCGAGTTGGCGAACCTGCTCAGGGATCCGTCGCCGAGGAATTGAACGATCTCTCCACCAAATGCTCCGTGGTGCTGCTCGAGCACGGCGAGGTATTTGTCTCTTCCGGCAATCGCGGCAGACTCGTCGGTCTGCATTAGCGCAGTGAATCCTTCGATATCGGTGAACATCACCGCCGCGAGTTGCCGTTGCAGGTCCATCGATGCGGAGATTAGAGAGTTTCAGCCGGGCCAGGCACCCGAACCCCTTCCAACCTTCTTTGCTATGGCGTCATGTCCACGTCTGTGCTCGATATGTCGTTCGCGCACCGCCTCTGGCGAGAGAAACACGTTCGACAGGAACCGGGTCCTGGGAAACAGTCGTGTTGGATTGTGGGATGACACTGCGTCTGCTGCTAGTCGCTACACCTCAAATGCTTGCAGTCTCAACGCCGATGCAGACAGTGTCCCCGACGGTCTTTGCCAGCGAGCAACTGAACCGAGTCATCAATCGGATCAGGGCAATTGCCCTGATCCGAGGACAATTCTTCGGAGCGGAGGAAGGTACTGTTTACCCGGAAGCCGGCGGCCTTCGCTCACCGCCCGTGAGGAGTACGAACTCGATCCGCCCGGGTTCGTCTGTTCATAGCCGGCTCTGGTCAGGGGCTCAGCGCGGCCAGCATCTCGTCGACGGAAGGGCACTGCTCAATGCCGAAGCGTTCGCATTCCTCGGGAGAGAAGCCGCGGGTCAGCTGACCTAGTGCCTGTTCGGCGATGCGGAGGATGTTCAGATCGAGCACAGTCCAAGTCCCAGTTCGGGTACCCACGGCGATGCGATCGCCGTCGATCCAATACCCGTCTGAGACGTCCGGCTCCTCGACACGATCGAGGAGCCGGCCTGTGCGGGTGTCATGGATGTGAACCAGGCCGTCTGTCCCGCCAAGCATCACTCGATCACCGTGTCTCGAGATGGCGACCCCGCGAATCAACTGGGTCGGCTCGATGAGTAGACGAGGCTCCCAGTCGGTGACATCGACGCGGTAGATAGCTCCATCGTCGGTCGCCAGCAGAACATAGGAGCCATCGGGAGCCACCTCGGTGCCGAATGGCACCGCCTCGACGTCGAGATCTGCGATCGTTGCTGAAGTAGCCAAATCGACGACGAGCAGTCGACCACCATCGGCTGACTGGATCAGAGCCCATTCGTTGTCGAAGGCTCGCATGACGGCACGTGTGAAGTCGATCCCTGTATCGACCAACGACGCCGTGAGATCGGATGTCGAGAGCAGGTCAAGGGTTGAAGCATCCCAGGTGAAGAGAGTCGGACCGCTGAGTGCACCGATGACGTCTCCGTCCACGCTGGTGACTGGGGCGTCAGCCGGCAGGAACGGCTCGCCGCCGTCTAGGCACTCCTGATCGAATGCGCTCGGCTCGAACCACTCTCTCACGTGCGACTCGCAACCATGGATGGTGCTCCGTTCGCCTGATATCGCCCCGGCTACGAACGGGCCCGCAAGACCTGACTCAATGTCGCCGGCCACGAACGCTGCTCGACCGTCTGGGAGCGTCGCGACCTGATACGCGGTTCGCCCCACTTCGTCGATCTCGGTGCTGGTCAAGGCTCCCGTGGCGATGTCGAACTGGGCAAAGGTCGACAGGTCGTTGAGCACGTTGTAGTGCATGGCGGTACCCAGTCCAGAGGCCGGGTTCGACGTGAATCCGTTCGCTTCGAACCAGTACGGATAGGTCGCGTGAGTCCCCGACAATCCACCCACCGAGACGTCCCACACGGCGATCGACCCATCGACCCCGGCCGTGTACATCTGGTGGGTCAGGGGATCGAACCCGAGACCCACCACGCCACCGGTTGGCAGCTCGTGCAGCAAGTCCCCTGACAGGAGCGTCCAAACTGCCGTCGATTGCCCCTCGGTGCCGACAACGAGGATGGGCACCGGCGGCGTCAGGTCGGGATCTCCGGATGGAACGAATCGGACGATGTCGGTGGCGTCGGCTGCGGGAAGGTAGTCGAGATCAGGTAGACGATCGATTTGATGGCTCTCTCCCTCCACGACATACACATCCGTCGAAGTAGCGCCCTCACCCGAGACGGCAATCACATTGCCGTCAGGGCTGATGTCGCCCAGAGCGCCGGGCACCGTGCGCACCACCTCGAAGGAACCGGCTTCGTATACAGTCGCCTGCGAGTGGTGGTCGTCCTCAACCGCGAACTCGAAGAGCGTCAAGCGCCCCGACTCCTCGGAAAACACCGGCATCGCAGCACCGGCTAGATCCGTCACGATGTCCCACGACGAAGTGTCGATAACGCGAACGAAGGAACTCGATCGGTCGTCGCAACTGGCTGCAGCTCCTACTGCGAGAAGTCCACCGTCACCGGACCAGCCCCGCGACCATGTTGTCGGCCCACATTCGACGGTCTCGAAGTCCTTGGCGACAACTGCTCTACCGGTTGCGGCGTCGTATACAGTGAGAACCGGATCGGTCTCCGGTGCACTTCCGATGGCGACAAACCGTCCATCCGGCGAGTAGACCGGTGATCCGAGCGTCTGGTGCCGCGCCTCGGTCGGAGAGCTCCAGTGCTCCGTCCAGGTCGAGGTGTCGATGACGCGTAGACCTGATTCGGTGAGCACCGCTATTGAGCTACCGTCGGGCGCCAGATCCATCCCGAAAAGGCGCCCAGGCCCGGTGACGGGCTCAATCGCAGCCAGCCGATCGGATCGGATAGCTGCTCGAAGTGCCAGGCGCTGCTCGATCGACGGCTCAGATGGGTTCTCGAGAACCGCCTGGACGGCGAGGAGGATCCCCAGTTCGGGGTCCTCTGGAGTGAGTAGCTGGGCGGCGGCCGACATCTCGTTGCTTCTGGCCAACTGCTCGTTGTGCTGTGCGATCTCGGCGCTTTCTCGAGCATTTCCCCACGCCACCAGCGCCACGCCTGCCAGAACCGCCGACACCAGAGCAGCCGTCCCCAGAGCGATTGTCACCGCAGTGCGCCGACGCTTGCGGTTCCTCGCTTGTGAATCGCTGAGGTTGATGCTGGCCGCAAGGAATGCTTCTTCGGTTGGTGCCAGGTCGAGGTCGACCTCGGTTCGGTCGGCGAAGCGGGCGAGCCGCCCACCGGCAAGCAGCATCGAATCGGGATGGCCCGCGCTCGTCCATTCCTGAGCAGCTTCGGCAAGTTGACGGTGTCGTCGGATGGAGTCGGCAGCTTCGTCGACCCAACTACGCAATGTGGGCCACTCGCGAAGGATCGCCTCGTGGGCGATTTCGACGGTCCGCTCGCCGTTCCTTGTTCGGTCGACGGTCAGAAGCCGGGCCCGCAGGAACGCATCGATGACGCTCAGATCTGGATCGAATGCATCCAGCTCGACCATCTGTGCTCGGCGCCGGAAGGTGGTGCCGTCGGCATCGATGTGGACGAGCCTCAAGAACACCTGCCTCACAGCAGTACGCTGACCCTCAGCCAGCTGTTCGAAGGTGTCGTCGGCGCGACCGGCCAAGGCACCCCCAATGCCGCCGGCCGCTTCGAGCCCCTGAAGTGTCAGCGTGTCTCCACCGGCGCGATCGAACAGGTCTGTCAGCGCATATTGAATCATTGGCAGGTTCGAGGCTCGACCCTGAGTACGGGCAACGAAGGTGGCGACGAGCTCGGGCTCGACACCGACGCCCACCGAGCCGGCAGGAGCGCTCACGATCTCTCGAACCTCGTCGTCCCGCAGAGGAGTAACGAACACAGTTGAGTGTTGAATCTGACTCGCTGCACGACGGTGCTCGAGGATTCGGTCGAGGACGTCTGCTCTGACGGTTGCGAGGACCGTCGGTCCGTCATCTCGCTCGACGGCGTCACATATCAGATCCAGGATCGAGCGGCGATCCTCCCGGCTGGTATCGAGGAAGATCTCTTCGAGTTGATCGACCACGATCACCTTTGATCGCCCTGCCACAGCCAACGGCTCTCCAGCCTCATCTGGGAACACGACGGTGACTTCGAACCCAGCGCGGACCAGCTCTGGGACGAGACCGGCTCTCGCCACACTCGATTTCCCGCTACCGGAAGGCCCGGCCAAGACCGCAAGGCGAGTCTCCCTGGCCGTTACGGTTTCAACGAGGCGCCGCACCAGCGTCTCACGGCCGTGGAAGTCCTCGGCATCATCGGTATCGAACGCCTTGAGCCCCCGGTATGGGTTGCGACGTCGACCCGGCTTCCTGTCCGGTTCAGCCTCCAGCGCATCTGCGCCCAGCAGGACGGGATCCTGGTCGAGCACCCGTTGCTCGATGCGGCGCATTTCAGGCGATGGTTCGAGACCGCCTTCGACGGCAAGGATCCTCCGGGCTTCATCAAGGACTCGGAGCGCCTCCATCTGACGTGCCATTCGATAAAGGGCGAGGGCCCGAAGGACCCAGAGACGCTCGTTGAGCGGATGCCGCTCCGTAAGGTCGGCGAGCTCTGCCATCACTACGGGTGCCTCTCCCGTGTAGATCCGTGCTTCCGCCAGGGCCATGATCGCCGTCATATGGAGCCCTTCGAGGCGTACGCGCTCGGGTCGAAGCAGGTCGGATTCGAACTCCTCGTACGGGCTACCACTCCACGCTTCGAGAGCAGCGGTCAGAGTCGTGATGCGCTCGCTGGGTGCGAGCATCGCCGCCCCTCTCACTTCTCCGGCAAATCGAACCGCGTCAATCGAGGATGGCTCGACGACGAGCCGATATCCGACCGCGTCGGACACGATGCAGTCGTCTGGGAGCACCTTCCGCAACGCCGATATGTAGCCCTGGATCGTCTTGCGCGCCGTCGCAGGTGGTTCCTCACCCCAGATATCGAGAATCAGGGCGTCGGTACTGATCCGGTCGGGAGCGTTGGCCACCAACACAGCGAGGATGTGTCGCTGTTGGCCGCCGCCCAAGGCGATCGGGTCACCACCTATCTCGACTGCAAGCGGTCCAAGGCAGCGGAATTTCATGCCGGGAGGCTAGAGACTCGACGAGCGAACCAGCAACCAGTAGTGGCTGATTTACCGCACCTACCCGCTTCGCACCGCCTTCTTACCGGTCACTTACCAGACCATCGGAATGTCGTGGCATGCACTACACGATCCGACTTCTGGCAGCGGCACTGGCATTCATGACGTTCTCGGGAAACACCTCGAACGCTTCACCATTCGATCCACCCAACCCCGCACCGGCCGAAGCATTCACGGACTCTCAGACGCCGAGCCAGTTCGTCGCTGGGGACGCCAGCCTTGGAGAAACCCCGGTCGTGACCATCGATGCCACGCAGCCTGCTGAGGGAGACCTAGCCATGTGGGCGGTCAATCGGTTCGCGGCAGCCGGCCTCGAATTGCCGGACCTGACAATTACCTTCCCAGGCAGCGACCAGTCTCTGTGCGGGGGAGTGCCGGCCAGAGCCTTCGTTGCGGCCCAACCTCCTGAGATCAAGGTCTGTTGGAGCAATCGGTTCATACTGCTTCACGAGCTTGCCCACGTCTGGGAAGCGCATGCTCTCGATGAGGCAACTCGAGAGGGCTTCGCCAATCTTCGCGATGGTGTTGAAGGCTGGTACAGCCCGGATGTCCAATGGTCTGGCCGTGGAGCAGAACACGCCGCCAACGTGATCGCCTGGGGACTACTCGAAGATCCCTATCCCGTCTCCCGTACCTACCCCAACGACGTCGACTCGATGCTTGAGGCCTATCGTTACCTTACGGGTATGTCACCTCTTCACGACGGCGGAGAAGGAATCGTCCACCCCGACCGGTCGCTCTACCAAGGTCGCACGAACCCGTCACTTGAGTCAGGGCGCTGAGGTCAATGAGTTACCTATCCGGCGCTGCTTCAACCCGGTGAAGCCCGGCCACCGCCGACAAACTCATCGGTCGGTTGCAGACGGTGTTCAGATGCAGGCCCGTCAGCAATCAGACACACACCGGCGGACCCGATTCATCAGATGAGCGCCATCCGTTGTCATCCCATCCCTGTGATGGTGTTGGAGCGGCTTCTGCTGATCGGCGTAGGTCACTCCCACCAGAAAGGGGAATAGGCAGGCGAACGCTTCGGAAGAGAAGCGTCTCCCAGCGACAGACGGTTCGCGAGATAGGCGTCACCGGCTGACGCGGGACGTGCTGGCTTGCTCAGACCTAGCTGATGGGAAGTGTTTTGTGCCTATCCGGTTGCTGCGTGTTGTCGGTCGTCTCGTCCAATGAGTTCCAGAACCGGTTGCGGCTCTGAGGTATCTGACCACATGCGCTCGCCGATAGGCCAGCTGGTGAGGATTGCCCCACCGCCCAGCAGATAGAGCGCCCAATGAGCTGGGATGAAGATGGCGGCAATGCCCGCCAGAACTCCGAGTGTGACGAGGGTGACGTGTGCCGACCCGAAGCGCATGCTGCGAGCCATCGACACAACCATTGTCAGCCACCCCAGGCCCATCAGGCCTGCCCCGGACACACCGATCCAGAGTCGCCAGGTGCTCAGAGTCTCCGCTATTTCGGGGGTCGCTTGTACAAATGTGCGTCCGGTTTGTCCGGGTGTCGCCAATCCTGCGCGTGTCATCCCCTCGAATCCGAATCTGTAGAGGAGCATGGCGGCGCCGAGGGTTACGGCGG
>CBDTUP010000126.1:0-7338 GCA_965363685.1 uncultured bacterium
CGATGAAGATCACCGGGTACTCCAAACCCTTGGCGGTGTGCAGCGTCATCAACGTGACGGCCTCGGCCTTGTCGTCGAGTTCATCGATGTCGGTCACCAGGCTCACCTGCTCGAGGAACAACTCCAGCTTCCGCATCCCACTCAGCGTTGCCCAGGCTCCGTCGTCGGTTATCGACCCGTCCATCGACTCTTCGAACTCCTCAGCCACCGAAGCCAGTTCCCGGAGATTCTCCACGCGTCCCAACGCCTCGACGGAACGTTCGGCTTCGAGTTCGGTCACATATCCGGTTTCCGCCAGCACCGCATCGATTGCCGCCCGGGGACCGTCGGCAGCAGCCTCCTCGAGCCGATCGACCAGACCAACGAACTCCTTGACCCTGACTGCCGAGCGAGCGGCCACCATACCGATCTCATCGATCCGGGTGAGGGCGTCGTAGAAGGCAATCCGACCGTCCTGGGCGAACCGACCGATGTGCGCAATCGTCGACTGGCCGATTCCCCGCTTCGGGACGTTGATCACCCGCTTCACCGCCACCTCGTCGGTGCGGTTGGCCAGGAGCCGGAGATAGGCCAGCGCATCGCGGACCTCCCGGCGTTCGTAGAACTTCACTCCCCCGACCACGTTGTAGGGAATGCCATACCGGACGAACACTTCCTCGAGTACGCGGCTCTGAGCATTCGTGCGATAGAAAATCGCCATGTCCTTGCGGTGGTATCCCTGGTCGTCCAGGAGTTCGATCTGGTCGGCCACGAAGCCGGCCTCATCGTGTTCATCCTGGGCCTCGTACCGGGTGATCAACTCCCCCCGCCCGAGGTCGGTCCACAACCGCTTCGGCTTCCGATGCATGTTGTTATCGATGACCGCGTTGGCCGCTTCGAGAATGATCTCGGTCGACCGATAGTTGCGATCGAGCACGATGATCCGGGCGTCGGGATAATCCTTCTCGAACTCGAGAATGTTGCGGATGTCTGCGCCTCGGAAACGGTAGATACTCTGGTCCTGATCCCCGACGACACACAGGTTCTGGTGCGAATCGGTCAGCAACTTGACCAGCATGTACTGGGCGTGGTTGGTGTCCTGATACTCGTCCACCAACACGTACTGGAACCGCCGCTGGTAGTGCTCGAGCACATCAGGGAATGCACCCAGCAGCTCAACTGTGATCATCAGGAGATCGTCGAAGTCCATCGCCGATGCCTCGAGCAGTCGCTGTTGATACATCCGATACACATCCGAGATCTGCTCGTGATAGAAGCCCGAGTCCTGCGATCTATAGGTCTCGTAGTCGATCATCTCGTTCTTGGCGTTCGAGATGGCGCCACGGATGCTGCGTGGCGGAAATCGTTTGGGATCAAGGTCGAGATCCGAGACGCACATCGTGATCAGTCGCAGCGAGTCGGCCGCGTCGTATATCGAGAACGAAGATTTGTACCCAAGACGATGAGCTTCTCGGCGGAGGATTCGCACGCAGGCCGAGTGGAACGTCGACACCCACATAGACTCCGCTATGCCACCGACCAGGTTGGCAACTCGCTCCTTCATCTCATCGGCAGCCTTGTTCGTGAAGGTGATGGCCAGGATCGAGTGTGGCGAAACGCCTAGGTCTCTGATCAGATGAGCGATCCGGTAGGTGAGAACGCGCGTCTTGCCCGAACCGGCTCCGGCCACGACGAGAACAGGACCATCGGTGGCAGCTACGCCTTCGCGTTGTGCCGGGTTGAGGCCGTCGAACAACGGCGAATCAGAAATTGGAAGAGATGAATCCATCGGTTCGGCGATGGTAGCCCAAGGAGGAAGCCTTCAGCTTTCAGCGTTCAGCCGTCAGGCAGAACCGCGGTTGGCGGGGTCCTGGGCCGTCTCGGTATCTGAATCGGATTCCGGCGACGGGGCCGTTGGCAGCGCGACTGGGATTGTGAAACAGAACCTGCTCCCCATCGGGAAGCGTCGCTCGTACCAGACGTCTCCGCCCATGACCCGGGCCAATTCCCTGGCAATGGGCAACCCGAGTCCAGTACCCGAGCCGATCCGCGAATCGCCCTCGGCTATCTGCTCGAACTGTTCGAAGATCCTGCTCACTTCGGTATCGGGAACTCCCGTGCCGTTGTCGGAAACAACCACCATGTATTGATCTCCGACAAACGCTCCTTCAATCAGTATCTGGTCCCCTCCGAACTTCTTGGCATTCTCCAAGAGGTTCCTGAGGACCTGCTGGGTTCGGCGAGCGTCGGCGTGTACTCGCACGCCACCCGGTATTGCCACTGCTGCTTCCTTGCCCACCCCGGGGGTGAAGGTGTAGTTGTTCACCCGGTGCGCGAGTTCAGACAACTCCACGTCAACCAGATCGAGGGCCAATCGTCCTGTCTCAATTCGAGGAATGACCAATATGTCTTCGACCAGTTCGGATAGAGCCGAGGACTGGCTGTTGATGATGCCAAGGAATTCGGTGATCTCCTCGGGGGGCAAGCCCTCCCAGCTATCAGCGAGAGTGGCGGCGAAACCAGCGATCGAGGGGAGGGGCGTCCGGAGTTCGTGACTGACCATCGCTACGAACTCGTTCTTGATCAGTTCGGATCGTTCGGCGGCGTTTTTGGCAGCGAGTTCTCGACGACGGGCCGACAGTGCGGCGTAAACAGCTACAGCAGTCGCAACGACCGCCACCGCCATTAGCACAACCGACCACACCGACATCGACTCACCATCCTCCAGGAACGAACGCGTTGTCCTGTACCGGTAGGAACGGCAGAAACAATAGGCGAGTTGAGGACCCTTCCCTCAACACACGATAGGACTAGTCATCAGTGCAGGTTAGCGCTCGTTGATGGTCCCATAGAGCGATGACAAGCTTGCTTGCGCTTCCTGTTGCAGGATGCGCTGATGATTCCGAGCTGAATCGAGGACTGCGGCGATCGGATGCTCGACCATTCGCAGGGTCTTCAGGACGTCCGGCGGGAACCGGGCCGGCGTCTTGGCGGCCAATGCCAGCACACCCACCGTCCCTCCGTGAGAGCGCAAAGCCAGCGCAGCGAAGGATGGCCATTGACCACCGTCATCCTCGCCATCCGTGACCGAATCTGTAGCTGCAATCGAGATTGTGAGTTCCTCCGGGCTCAGCGGAATCGCGGCCAACTGTTCAACGTGGCCCGCAGCCAGACGACGAAAGTGGAGGATGCCCGAACGTGTAACCGGGGAGTCGGCCCGGAGTTTCAACAGTCTGTCGCCGACGAGCGCGATACCGGCGAGGTCGTAGGTAACGAATCGGCGGATGATGAACAGCATCTGGTCGAGGGTTGACGGCAGATCGGTCGCGCGAGTCGCCATCGTCACGATGTCGTTCACGATCGTCGTCTCGAACAGCTTGTGGTCGAGCAGTTCGGTCACACGACTCAGCACATCCATTTCGGTCAACTCCAGCGGAACTCGCTGTTCACCCGAGAGCTGGGACAGTGCCCGACTGGCGTGGGCCGACCGAATGGCAGCGAGCAGATCGTCGCCGAGGGTCTCCTTGGTCAGGTATCCGTCTGCACCCGACTTGGCGCTCCAGTAGCGATCCTCGGCTGAATCGTGGGCGGTCAGGATGAGGACCGGGATGTTGGCAACCGTCCAATCCTCCTTGAGGAGACGGCAGGCCACATAACCCGTCATGCCCGGCATCTGAATGTCCAGGAGCACCAGGTCCGGCATCTCTGCATAGAACTTCTGAATGGCCTCGATACCGTTTTCGGCCGTGACGGTTTCGATACCACCGTTGCTCAGAAGAGCAGCGACCGCATGACGAATGACCGGACTGTCGTCGGCGATCAGAACCTTCATGCTGAACGCTCCTCGAAGGGCACGCCCCGCATCTGCAGCAGATTCCGCAACGTATCGACCAACGCCCCTTTGCGGAGATCGAACTTGTCCAGATAGGCGTCGACACCGGCTTTCCAGGCACGATCCTGGTCCTCCGGGGTGGCAACCGCCGAAACCATTATGACGGGTATGGATTGCGAGCCTTCACGCACCTGCTCGACCAGTTCGACACCATCGGAACCCGGCATCTGATAGTCCACGACGAGAGCATCGAACTCGGCTCGGCCGAGTTCTTGCGTGGCTTCGTCTGCATTCGAGGCCACGACGACATCAAAGCCCTGACCGGATAGAGCGGCGCCCACCAGCTGTCTGACACCCTGGGAATCATCAACCACCAGAACTCGAGGACGGTGTTCGACCGGACTCGGGATAGACCGCACTCGATCGCTGAGTTGATCCGGATCAACTATCACGACGACCTCTCCACCGCCGAGCAGGGCGGCCCCAGCCAGATGCGGCGAACCGGCCAGCAGGGGGCCGAGTCCTTTGACGGCAACCTGGCGCCGACCGTCTACCTGCGGAACGGTGAGCGCCACCGGACCGAGACGGGTGGAGAGAACAACGATGTCGGCTGGCTCTTCGGTCTCCGGGAGACCGATCGCCGACGCAAACGATGACAGCGGGAGTGCGTGCCCTTCGTACCAGAGCTCCATTCTGTCCTTCCCGGGATGGATCTCTGCAACGCTGATCGGGAAAGTGGCGAGCATCGCGACCTGGGGAATTCCCCAGCGGTGACCGTCGGACCTGACAAGGAGGACATCTTGAAGTGCAAGTGAGGCGGGAAGGGTGAAAGTCACCGTCGTCCCACCGCCGGGTGTCGTGTCGAGCCGCAGACCACCGTTCATCTCCCCGGCCACGTCGGATGCAGAAGAAAGGCCGACGCCGTCGCCACTCAGGTCAGTCCTTTCGGCAACCGTCGAGAAGCCCGGAGCGAAGAGAACCCGTCCCAGGTCGGCTCCAGTCAGGGTGGATTCAGCTTGCTCCTCTGCAACCTCGCGGACGCGATCCCAATCGACCCCGCGCCCATCATCCTCGACTGTGACTACGAGCTTGTGGTCCTTGACAGTGGAGCGGATCGACACGGTCGCGGTTGACGACTTGCCGGCATCGAGGCGCTCACGAGGAAGTTCGATCCCGTGGTCTATGGCATTGACGAGTAGATGGCGCAGCGGTTCGCGCAGGGCATCGACGATCTGCCGATCCACTTCCACGTCGTCGCCGACCAACTCGAAACGCAGTTCCTTTCCTGTGCGCCGTCCGAGGTAGTTGGCGAGTTGCGGAAATGTGTCGGTGACTTCGCGTAGCGGCACGGTCGCCAGATCGAGAGCCTGCGATTGGATCTCATCAAGAGTCTGGTCGAGACGCGCCACCGAACTCTCCCAAGTGGACGCCAGTGCCGCGACTTCCCCCGGCCCGGCCGCGACGGCCATTCGCAGACCGCGCAGTCCTTGAGCGAGAGCCTCGACGTCGAGCTTCACCTCAACAGATCGATTGATCAGTTCATAGAGCTTCGCCGAATCGACCCTGGTGGCTTCGCCGATGATCCTTCCCTCGATCGTGGAAAGGAGGCCACCGAGGTCCACCGACTGCCGACCATGTGTGACGTGGATGCTGCCACCGCTACGAGGCACACCTCGCTTCGGCTGGGCCACCGCCGCTGATGGTCCTGACTTCGGATCGTCTCGAACCGGTGCAGCTTCGGTTCCCGTCGATTCGAGGGAAGCAGGAGGCGGCGAATCCTTCTGTTTGGCGCCGCCGCCGGGAGGCGGATCGCCCCCTTCGAGATAGCGGCGCAGTGCGGAGAGGGCCGCGATTAGCTCGCGAGGCTCATCTCTTCCTTCGATATCAACGGCCGGCAGCAAAAGAGAGGCCAGCCGGGCGAGTAGTTCACCGAGCTCGGCATCACCCTGACGTCGACCATCGCGCAGTTCCTTCCAGGTGAACTCGAGCAGTTTGCCGGCATCGGCGAGAGTCGGGAATCCCATGACCAGAGCGTTGCCCTTGATGGTGTGCCCATCGCGGGACAGATCATTGAGGGCCGCCTCATTGAGACCACCATCTCCGAGCGAGTTGCCGCCTTCGACGAGATTACGAGCTCTATCTGCCACCTCCTCACGGAAGATGGCTTGGAGCTCTTCGTTGTCACTCCAGTCCACGGGTTTACCTCTGCCTTATGTCCTCAACGCGTATCGGCCACATTCAGGGCCGTCTTTAGTGGAATGGCTGTGCAAACAGGCCCGAAACGGAACATCGTCGACCGGCCCCGAGACGCGGGGGTCGGCCTCGGTCGATTGAGTCGCAAACTCCGAACCCAGAACCTAGAACTCGATCATTCCCATTCGATTGTGGCCGGCGGTTTGGAGGAGATGTCATATGCGACCCGATTGATGTCGGGAACCTCGTTGATTATGCGAGAAGACATGGTCTCGAGAACCTCATAGGGCAGCCGCGCCCAGTCGGCAGTCATCGCATCATCGCTGGTGACGGCCCTGATGATCAGCGGATGTGCGTAGGTTCGACCGTCACCCTGTACACCGACCGTCTTGATTGCGGGCAGCACGCCGAACGATTGCCACAACTCGTTGTAGAGCCCGGCACGGCGGACTTCGTCGAGAATAATTGCGTCGGCGGCACGCAAGATCTCCAATCTCTCACGGGTCACGTCGCCGATGATCCGGATGGCGAGCCCAGGTCCGGGGAAGGGTTGCCGCCAGACGATCTCCGGTGGGAGACCCAATTCCTCGCCGACCGCCCGAACTTCGTCCTTGAAAAGGTCCCGCAACGGTTCCACCAACTCGAATTGCATGTCATCTGGAAGTCCGCCGACGTTGTGATGGCTCTTGATCTTGGCGGCATCCTTGGTGCCCGACTCGATGATGTCGGGATACAGCGTTCCCTGCACGAGGAAACCGGTGTCGGTCATCTCGGCCGCAACATCCTCGAAAACCCGGATGAATGTTTCACCGATGATCATGCGCTTCGCTTCCGGATCGGTGACTCCCGCAAGAGCCTCGAGGAATCGATCCTCCGCCTTCACATGAACCAGGTTGACGTGAAACGTGTCCCCGAACGTCGCCTCTACTTGCTCGGCTTCGCCGGCACGGAGCAAGCCGTGATCTACGAATATGCAGGTCAGTTGACTGCCAATGGCTTTCTGAACGAGCGCGGCCGCCACTGAGGAGTCAACCCCGCCTGACAGCCCACAGATGACTCGCTCGCTGCCCACCTGAGCTCGAATGGCATCCACCGATTGCTCGATGATCGAATGGTGAGTCCACGTCGGTCGTGCCCCGCATGCCTCGTAGAGGAAGGCACGGAGCAACTCGGTGCCGCGCGGCGTGTGGATCACTTCGGGGTGGAACTGAACTCCGTACAGGCCACGCAACCGGTCTTCCATTGCCGCAACCGGCGAACCGGCCGTCGATGCCGTGACGGTGAAGCCTTTCGGCGCAGCCGCTACCGCGTCTCCATGGCTCATCCACACGTCC
>CBDTUP010000127.1:0-7307 GCA_965363685.1 uncultured bacterium
TCTGAGAGGGCTTCTGCCTCGATGTGCGCCTTCTCGATCTGCCGGGTGTTCAGAACCGGCAGGGCGACAACGAACAAAAGCCCGTATACGGCCCCGCCGATGTAGAACGGCATGCGCAGTGCTAGATCTCGGGACCAGACAACTTCAACGAGGGTAACGATGGCCCCACCCGCGAGCATTCCGAGCGGCATCATCCCCCAAGCAAAGAACCGGTAGACGCTGTTGACCCGCCCGAGGAGCCGGTCGGGAATGATCGTCTGACGTAACGAGACGGTGATCACGTTCCACAGGACTGCGAGAAAGCTTCCGACGAAGAACATCAGCCAGACGACCAGCCAGCTGGAAGTCACTCCGGTGAGGACAAGCGTCACGCCGGATCCAAGGAGGGTGGCGAAGAGCGACACTCCTGGTCCGATCGCCTTGCTGATCTGTGAGGCTGTGAAGCTGCCGATGACCCCGCCGAGCGCGCCGGCCGTCATCAGCAGCCCGAATCGAGACGCATCCAGCAACAGGATCTCTTGTACGAAGAGCACGTAGGTGGCGAGAGCCATCGAGAACATGGCGTTCATGACGCCGAGGATGATGCCCATCACGCGTAGAAGACGGTGCTGCCACAGCCAACCGAACCCTTCCTTGATTTGACCGATGAACGAGAGGCGCTCGGCAGCATGCTCTGCAACAAAGGACCCCTTCATGCTGAAAAGGAGAATCGCCGCCACCGCGAACGTGACCGCGTCGACGAAGAACGGAAGCGAGAAGGCTATGGCGATGATGAGGCCGCCGATCACCGGTCCCAGGAGAGAGTTCATGACCATTTCGCTGCCCCACAACCTGCCGTTCGCTTTTTCCAGCAACGAGGCATCGACGATCGATGGCATCAGTGTTTGTGCTGCGTTGTCGCGTAGGACCTCGGCAAATCCGAACAAGAGAGCTGATGCATAGAGCACGAACAGGAGGAGGGCTGCGTTTTCGGGGTCTGCGGAAGCGCCGGCAGCGATGGTATCGGGATCAGTCAGGTCACTGCCCGCAACCAACACGATCAGAGCTACTCCGAGCGTCAGCAGGAAGCGGAACGTATCGGTCCATGCGATCAGTTTGCGGCGATCAACGCGATCGGCGATCACTCCGGCCGGGAGGGTGAAGACGAGCCAGGGGATTCGGGTGGCCACGCCGATCAGTGCTATTTGCAGTGGATCCCGGGTGACTGCCGATGCCAGCCAGGGGTAGGCGATTGTCGAGATCCCATCGCCGAAATTCGAGACGACGCTGGCTACGAGCAGTTTCCAGTAGTTGGATCCGAGCTTCACTTGGTTCTCTGCCACAACATTCTCTCGCCGGGTTCGGAAAGGTTAGTGGTCGGAATGGACTCCCGGCCCCCGTATCCCCTGGCCGCATGTTCGCCCCCGTAGGGCATCTGCATCGCTCCCGAGATCGCCGAGTGCTGAAACGCTTCAGGATCGGTTTCGAGCAAGATGACGAGATCGTCGATGGCGGTCTGATCCATATCCAGGGTCCGGATGGTCACTGTGCTCAGATCGACGTAGGGACCCGCCGGATGGTTCCCGGCTCAGGATGATTTGCCCCGCAAACGGACCGCCCACCATATGGCAGCCGACCCCAGTGCGCCCGCTACGGCCGCTCCCGAGATGATCGGCACCGGCTTGGGCAGTGTCGCCAGCCGGGTGCGCAGCGTGACCGGGCGTTCGAAGTCCATCACCTGCCAGTCGCGTGCGACGGCGATGTCCGCGAGTTCCTTGTCTGGATTCACCACGACTGGATGGCCGACGGCTTCCAGCATTGGGAGATCGGTTGCGGAGTCCGAATAGGCGTAGGAGGCGGTGAGATCGATTCCGTCGCGTTCGGCGAGAGCGCGGATGGCTTCGGCCTTGCCAGGGCCGTAGGCATAGAAGTCGAGTTCCCCCGTGTAGCGGCCATCGGGGCCTGATTTGGAGCGCGTGGCTATTACATCGTCTACGCCCAAGTAGACGGCCAAAGGTCGGACGACCTCTTCCGGACTGGAGGAGATGATTACGACCGTCCTTCCGGCCCGGTGGTGCTCATCGATGAGGGCCAGTGCTTCGGCATAGACGAGCGGCGCAACGATTTCATCGACGGTCTCGCGAACGAGCTCCTGAACCTGTACCCGGTCCCATCCCTTTGTGAGAGCAAGAAGTTGCCCCCTCACCTTCTCCATCTGATCGTGGTCGGCTCCCACCATGACGTAAACGATCTGAGCGATTCCCGCTTTGAGCAGGGCGCGCCGGTTGAGGAACCCGGCCTTGTACAGAGGGCGACCGAACGCCAGCGTCGACGACTTGGCGATGATCGTCTTATCGAGGTCGAAGAAGGCAGCTGCGCGCTGCTCATCGGTAGCCCCGGCGGTTTGTTCGTTGTTTGCTGTCACCGTTCTCGATTGTACGGCGCGAGGGCGGGAAGTGTGTCTGATGGTCGAGAACCTGGCTTGTCCGGTCGCCCGACGGCGATGGCAATTGATCGGTTCGACCCTCTATTCAGTCACATTTCGACCGTCGGCGCAAGGGGTTGTCGCGGTCCCTCTCGGCACATACCTTTTCGGTAGTTGGAGAAAGGATCGTGTTGGCAGCCCTCACCGTGTTCACGAACCGGGACGGACTCCTATCGGTGATCGCACCGATTGGATTGGCTGCAGCCGTGCCCACTTGCTTGGTCGTGGACCTGGACCCGAACGGGCCTCTGGTTCCAGGGGTCGCCACCCTCGCCGCATTGGTCGAGTCCGGTCCACGACGAGTGGATCTACAACCAGCAGCCGAAGGGACCGCGATGCTCGCCAACGGAGGTATCGATCCGGAGGAGGCTGAGACGGTGGTGCGGCATCTCCTGGACGGTTGGCCGCACGTTGTCCTGAGAAGCGATGTAGATCGAGGTTTGTTTGCCCCCGTAGTGCCGGTGCACCCTATGTTGCCGGGGTGGCCCTACGGGGACCCGTCACGGTTCTGCGTCTATCAGGAGGCCGGTTTTCGCGTCGAACGTCCCGCGCAGGGGATCGTCCTGCCTCGCCCGACCGCGGGAACGGTTGGGAAACTGCTCAACGGAGCGCTGCCCCCCAAGAGCAGGTGGATCAGTGCCTGGCGAGAGGTTTGGGCGCATCCATGGCGCTAGTGGATCGTCTCGCCGCCAGGGTCATCGACTCGGATCTGCCGATCCAGCGCCGCGCGCTCGAGCGAGTACTGCCCGATCTTCTCAGAGAAGAGGCGCCGCTCGCTCCCGCCGGCACCATCGCGGCAGTAATCGACTCGCTGGTCGGAATGGGTCCGATAGAGCAGTTGCTTCGAGATGATCAGGTTTCCGACGTCCTCGTCAATGGGCCCGACGAGATCTGGGTTGAGCGGAATGGGCGTCTGGAGAGAACAGAAGTGCGGTTCGGGAGTGCAGGAGAGGTTGTTGCCGCCGTGGAGCGGGTCATAGCTCCGCTTGGTCTGCGACTCGACCTTGCTTCACCCACCGTTGATGCTCGCCTGGCCGACGGAAGCCGACTCCATGCGACTCTGCCGCCGATTGCGGTTGGCGGACCGATCGTGGCGATTCGCCGATTCCGGCACGCGGTGAGTGATCTCGATGACCTTGTTGGGTCCGGGTCGCTGCGCCCGGAGGGGGCGAGCTTGCTGCGCGAGGCGGTGAGAACTCGCCGCAGCATCCTCGTGATCGGTGGGACGGGAGCCGGCAAAACCACCCTTCTGAACATCCTGTCCAGAGAGATACCCGATTACGAGCGAGTGGTGACGGTCGAGGATGCGGCCGAACTATCCCTGTCGGGCCACGTTGTTCGCCTCGAGTCACGCCCGGCTAACGCCGAGGGTCGCGGTGAGGTGAGCCTCCGGCACCTGATACGGGTTGCATTGCGCCTGCGGCCGGATCGAATCGTCGTCGGCGAGGTTCGCGGTCCCGAAGCCCTCGACCTGGTGGGTGCGCTCAATACCGGACATCGGGGATCGCTGGCGACACTTCATGCGAACAGCCCCGAGGAGGCTCTGCTCAGGCTCGAAACGCTTGCACTGCTCGGGGCGGGCCGAATGGATCCGGCCACCATTCGGGCCCAGTTGCATTCGGCGATCGATCTGGTCGTTGTAGTGGGACGGGAGATGTCCCGACGGTCCGTTGAATCGATCGTCTCGGTGGGTGAATCGGAAAGCCTGTACCAAAGGTGATACGAGTGCTTTGCCTCGGGGCCACGATCGCGGCCGGCGGACCCTGGCCCTTCGTGCTCGCTGCGGCGGCAACGATCTACTTCCCATGGCTTGCTGCCGCCGCTCTCACGGTCCTGGTGGTCAGACAGCGGCTGCAACAGGATCGGACCTCCCGTGACGTACGGTTCTGCCGCGGGGTCGCGGACGAGTTGCGAGGCGGGGCGTCGCTGCGCGCAGGTGTCGCCGCGGCAGCGGAGGAGGTTGGGGAGTTCCGGCTTGCTCGTGCCTGCCGGATCGGTAGCCCCTATCGCGACCTGGCCGCCCAGCTGCGGCTTGCCCTGCCCGAGGTCGGCATGCAGGCGGCCACGGCGATCCAGGTGGCCGGGTTGAGTGGAGGTCGGGCGGCGGAGGCTTTCGAAGCTCTGGCCCTCCTCGCAGTTGACGGTCAAGAGCTAGACGGAGAGTTGCGCGCCGCCACCGCCCAGGTTCGAGCATCTGCTGCGGTGATCGCTTCTCTTCCGGTGTTTCTCGTGGTCGGCCTGATTGCAGTCGGGCGAATGAGTGTCCTCACGTCCGGTGGGTCGATTGCAACCGCACTGTTGCTGTTCGGTGGGGGCCTCATCAGCCTGGGATGGCTCGTGATCTGGCGAATGATCCGTGGCTCCGCTGTGCAGTGATGTGGACCTGCTTGGCGCTGTGCGCGATCACGCTACGGCGGAGCCTCCAACTGAGTGGAGAGCTCGCCGGCAGGTTCGGGTCACTCGGATTGTGGAGGCGGCCGGCTCGGACCCCTGTTGCGTCGGAAGCCACCGCGGGAGCGCTGGTAGTTGCCGTCTCCTCCGGGCTGAGTTTGCGCGGGTCGCTGGAGTTGGTTGCCGACATCCTGGATGCACCCGCACGCGCAGAGTTGGCTGCGGTATTGCGCGACGCCCATCGCATCGGGCTCAGTGCTGCTCTCGCCAGAGCGACTGGGGACCTGGCTCCACTGTTTGGGCGGGTGGCGAGGGCAACGATGAGCGGTGCACCCATCAGCGCCTCTATCGCCGGCTATCTCGCCGAGGAGCGGGGCCTGCGACGAGCAACACGGCTCGAGGCCGCGCGGCGCCTCCCGGTTCGTCTGACGGTACCACTGGCGTTGCTCATCCTTCCAGGGTTCGTATTGCTCGCCGCGGGTCCGGCAGTGCTCCACTCGTTTGAAGTGATGCTCGGGCCCCTTATGCCTTGACCTTCCCCCGTAGCCGGTCGGACACCGGTCAGCGCCCCGGCGTGTGCCGGGCCGACAGAAAGGATCGAACCCCATGTGGGCTCTCGTTCTCAATGAAGAAGGCCAAAGCACCGTGGAGTATGTGCTCGTGGTCCTTGCCGCCGCGGCTCTTGCGATGGCATTGATCGGATGGATCGGTGGATCGAGTTTGATTCCGTCGTTCTTCTCATCGGTAATGAACAAGGTGATCGGCTTCGTTCGGTGAAGTCGTTTGCGACGGAGCGAGGATCCGCGTCGGTCGAGTTCGCGTTGGTGCTGCCGGTCTTGGTGCTGGTGCTCGTCGCCGTCGTAGAGGTGGCGGTGGTGGGACGGGTGCAACTCGAACTGATCGGGGCGGCCAGGCAGGGAGCCAGGGTGGCCGCGACCCATCCCGACCCAGTGCAGGCGGTGGAGGCAGTCCATCAAGCTCTCGACGACGGTCTCGAGCCGAACGTGATCGTGACGGTTGAGAGACCGGCGATTGTGGGTCGGCAGGCAATCGTCGAGGTGGAGTTGCGCTATCGGGTTCTCGCTCCACTCTTCGGTGGTGTTCCGCTGCGTCTGTCCGCTCGGTCGGTGATGAGAGTGGAACGGTGAATCGGGATGAGGGGTCCGCCTCGTTGGTTACCATCACCCTGGTCGGTCTCCTGGCCCTTTTGGCAGTCGGACTGGCGGCAGTTGGCCTTCTGCTGGCCGCCGCTGGTCGCGCTCAGACCGCGGCTGACGCGGCGGCACTTGCGGCTGCCCCGCTCACGTTCTATTCATTCGGCTCGACGAACAGCCCCTACGGCGAAGCGGCCAGGTATGCGGATCTGAACAGAGCCAGGTTGGTTGGATGCGGTGGATGCACGGTAGATCGATCGTGGCGGCCCCGTACGGTCGAGATCGAGGTAGCGGTTGATATCGAACTCCCCGGTTTCGGGCCTTTGGGAGTGTCGGCTTTGGCCGCGGCCGAGTTCGTGCCTGCGCAGCTTCTCGGAGCGCCCTGAGCCTCGGCGCCGATGCGGTAGCGTCCCTGTATGACCGAATGGCACGCGGCTCAACTAGATGAGATCACAGAAGGATTGGGCACAGATCTGTCCATCGGACTGTCGAGATCGGAAGCGATCCGGCGTTTGGCAGAAGTCGGGCCGAATGAGTTGGGGGGCAGTGAGGGTCCCGGCCGATGGCGAATACTCGCCTCACAGTTCACCGACATGCTCATCCTTATCCTGCTGATAGCCGCCATCGTCAGTGGTGTTCTGCTTCAGGAATGGATTGACGCCGGCGTGATCCTGGCAATCGTCGTTCTCAATGCGGTCATCGGATTCACACAGGAGGTCCGTGCTGAAGATGCTCTTGCTCGCTTGAAAGAGATGGCTGCACCCACGGCCCTCGTTGTACGCGATGGTCTCGAGATGGACGTGCCCGCATCAGATGTGGTGCCCGGGGATCTGCTGGTACTCGAGGCGGGCGACAAGGGGGCGGCCGACGCCCGGGTCGTCGAAGAGATTCACCTTCAGTTGGAGGAAGCGGCCTTGACTGGAGAGAGTCTCCCCGTATCGAAGTCGATCAAGTCGGTTTCCCTCGAAGCGGTTGTCGGAGACCGTCGTTCGATGCTGTTTGCGGGAACGGTTGTCGCCGCCGGTAGAGGCAGGGCGGTGGTGACGGGAACGGGCCGTGCAACCGAGATGGGCAAAATCGCGGAGTTGCTCGAACCTGAAGAGCAGCCGTCTCCGCTGTCAATCGAACTCGCGCGAGTTGGGCGCCGGATCGCCTGGATCACGCTTGGTATCGCGGTCGTCATCTTCGCGCTCGGCATGGTCCGGGATCCATCGGCGGAGAGTGTTCAGACGATGTTCCTGATCGCGGTCGCGCTGGCAGTGGCGGCGATTCCGGAAGGACTCCCTGCTGTCGTGACG
>CBDTUP010000128.1:0-7298 GCA_965363685.1 uncultured bacterium
CGCTCACGCGCCCCCTCACAGAGTTGCTAGTCGTTTACCGGGCGGGCGGTGCGTAGATCAGACCACCATCGCTCCACAAGGCGTTGAGACCACGCTCGAGGCCCAACGGAGTGAGGTGACGGTCGTAGATCTCGCCGTAGTTGCCTACCTGGCTGATCACGTTGAAGAAGGCATCGGCAGGCAGGCCCATGGCCGTCTGCTTCTCACCTTCGCCACCGAGCAGGCGCTGAACCTCACCATTGGGCGGGTTGGCCAGCATGTCGGCAACGTTCGCAGCGGTGATTCCCTGCTCTTCAGCGATGATCAAAGCGAACATCGTCCAGTTGACCGCATCGGCCCACTTGGCGTCCCCCTGGGCGACGCCGGGACCGAGGGGCTCCTTGGAGATCGGCACTGCCGGGAAGATGACCCAGTCGCCCGCTGCCGGTTCATCGGTCGCCTTGCGGGAGACCAGACCGGAACCATCGGTGGTTACCGCATCACAAGCGCCGCTCTTGAAGTTCTCCAACACGATGTTGAAGTCCTCGAAGGTGGTGAGGGTGAAATCGGCACCGGCGGCCTGCATGGCCTCGGTGATGTTCTTCTCGGTGGTAGTACCGGCGTTGGTGCAGATCGTTGCTCCGGCCAGATCCGTCAATCCGGAACCGCTATCGAATCCGTCGGCGGTGCGGGCCATAACCTGCTGACCGTCGTAGTAGGTGGTCGGGGCGAAGTCCACGCCCAACTCGCCGTCGCGACTCTGAGTCCAAGTCGTATTGCGGCTGAGCATGTCGATCGATCCGGATGACAGTGCCTCGAAGCGCTGCGCAGCTGTGAGAGCCGAGTACTCGACGGCTTCAGAGTCGCCCAACACCGCGGCAGCTACTGCGCGGCATAGATCGATGTCGAAGCCGACGAACGCTCCTGCCTCATCCTTCGAGCCGAAGCCCGGAAGCGTTTCGTTGACACCACAGTTGAGGGTGCCGCGAGCAATAACCTCGTCGAGAAGGTCGCCGCCGGTTTGTGCACCGGTGTCGCCGTCATCGCCGCCACCATCATCGCCGCCACCATCATCGGTGCCGCCATCATCGTCCGTTGCTGCAGTAGTCGGCGTAGTGTCTTCGTCTCCGCCGCCGGCATCACATGCCGCGAGGATCAAAGCAAACACTGCCAGTACCGCAATGAGTTTCTTGAGATTCATTCCGCTCCTCCCAAAAAGGGAACTCCGGGGAAATAGATCCTCCCCGATCGTGTAACAACCATAGACAGTCATCAGCCGCCCCTACAACCAAAAGTGGGACCTATTTCGTAGCGGCCGTGACTACCGGCCCGTTGCAGGGCTAAGATATGGCCCTCTTTCCGGCTCGAAATCCGGGCTCGGTGAAGTGAGCCACCCCCCTCTATCTCACAGGTTCTCAACGTGACCGACCGCCTTCTGCCAGACATCCGTCAGCCATCCGACCTCGATGGTTTGTCGCGCGAGGAACTCGATCAGTTGGCCGGTGAAATCCGCCAGTTCATGGTTGAGAAGATCTCACGAACCGGCGGACACCTCTCCCCCAACCTAGGAATCGTCGAACTGACGTTGTCCATCCACAGGGTCTTCGACAGCCCCGTGGACCGGATCTATTGGGATGTAGGGCACCAGGCATATGTTCACAAGATCGTGACCGGCCGTCAGGATGGGTTCGATTCGCTGCGCACCTACGGCGGGATGACCGGCTATCCGAGCCGGGAGGAAAGCGAACACGACTTCATCGAGAACAGTCATGCTTCGGTGGCGCTGAGCTATGCCCTTGGCAACGCCATCGCCAACGAGAAGGCAGGGAACGGTCACTACACGATCGCCGTCATCGGCGACGGCGCCTTGACCGGTGGGGTTGCCTACGAAGCTCTCAACCACATCGCGGTCACCAAACCCCCCAACTTGATCATCGTGGTGAACGACAACGGCCGTTCCTACGCACCCACCGTTGGCGGGTTGGCCGCACTCGCCCATCTCCGTTTCGATCCGCGCTACGAGCATGCCAAGAAATTGACCGGGCGGATTCTGAGGTCTCTGCCCATTGTCGGAGACACGGCCGACGAACTCGCCTTCCGCCTCAAAGAGGGCGTCAAACAACTTGTCGAACCGGCGACCGTCTTCGATGTCCTTGGGCTGAAGTATTCGGGAACGCTCGATGGCCACGACTTCGACGCACTCGAGGAGGCTCTCCACCACGCCAAGGACATGGGCGAGCCCGCAATCGTGCATGTCATCACGGAGAAGGGACTGGGCTACGAGCCGGCCATCAATGACCACGTCGAGAAGCTCCACGGTGTTGGCAGCTTCGACGTTGAGTCGGGCCGCCCAACCAGCTCAGAGCTGAAGATGACCGACATCGCCGCCAGGGCCGTCCTCCACGCGGCTCGCTCCAACGATGACGTGATCGCCATCAGTGCGGCGATGGTGTCGCCCACAGGACTGGGGGCGATGGCGGACGAGTTTCCGGATCGGGTCATCGATACCGGTATCGCCGAGCAGCATGCTGTAGCGCTGGCCGCAGGGTTGGCGATGAGCGGCCAGCGTCCCGTCGTGGCTGTCTACTCAACCTTTCTCCAGCGTGCATTCGATGAGGTCATGACCGATGTGGCTCTCCACAATTTGCCGGTGACGTTCCTTCTCGACCGCGCCGGCGTGACCGGACCCGATGGCCCTTCGCACCACGGAGCGTTTGACCTTTCCTACCTTCGCATGATTCCCAACATGACCATCGGCGCGCCCTCCGATGCCGCCGAACTGTGTGCAATGGTGGCCGCCGGCATCGACCATGACGGTCCAATGGCCATTCGCTTCCCGAAGGGCGGCGCCGGGACGGTTCCTGATCTTCCGGTCAAGCCGATCGAGATCGGCACCTGGGAGGAACTCGGTGAGGGCTCCGACGTGCTGCTGCTCGCCACGGGTCGAATGGTGGAACTCGCACACAAGGCAGCGTTGACCCTTGATCAGAACGGTGTTTCGACGGGAATCGTCAACGCCCGGTGGGTGAAACCGATGGACGAACGGCTGGTTGATTGGGTTCGCGCCTATCCACTCGTCGTCACATTGGAAGACAACGTTGTCAGTGGCGGATTCGGCGCCGGGGTGCTGGAAGCCGTGAGCGAGCACGGCCTCGCCGACCGGATCCGGATCATGGGTATTCCCGACCAGTTCCTACCGCCGGGGTCGGCCGGGCAGGTCATGAAGGCAATCCGCCTCGATGCCGAATCTATCGCCGAGCGGGTGCTGGAGATGATCAACGGGAGTTGATCGGATCAATCCCGATATATCGGACGCGTCAGGCAGGTTGGGCCACCGCTGCCGTTCACGCAGATTTCCCGACCGGAGAAGGTGTGGACCTCGATACCGGCTTCTTCGAGAGCCCCCTGAGTATGCGGGTTGCCTTCGATCATCACCACCACGCCAGGTCGGACCGCCAGAAGATTGCAGCCCTGGCTCGCAAACTCCTCATCAGGGACGGGGATCATCCGGATTCCCATCTCAGTAAGGAGTCCCCACAGCGCGCTGGGAAGCAGCGGCAGGTACACCGCGGCGGCGTCCTCTGTAACCGGCGAGATGACGCTCAATAGATGCAAGCACTCGTCCGGGCCGTTGCCGTAGGGGACATCGAAGATCTCGACTCGTCCACCGATGAGATGGGCAAGTTGGTCGGCTCCCGATCGATTCGTCCTGAGCGAACGCCCGATACAGAAGATGTCGGGAGTCAGCCAGAACGTGTCCCCTCCATCCACTGTTCCGGGGGCTTCGATTCGGCCGAGGGTGGGAATCCCGGCCGCCGCCGCCCATTCCTCGAGCGCAGTTTCTTCGCCAACTCGGTTGGGTTTGCCCGAACGAAGGGCGATCACCCCCCGGTCGGTGACGAGCATCGGGTCGTAGGCGTAGACGAGATCAGGGCTGGCAGTTTCGGCATCGAGGGTATGGACTCTGACCCCCAGGGATTCGAGTAGCGACCTCAAGGCGTCGTGTTCACGCTGAGCCCGGTCGAGGTTGACCTCGTGTAGATAGCCGTGGGAGGGATCATCGAAAGCAGCTCCGAAGGCTGGACCGGGTCGCTTCACCAGTACATCATGCAGGGGTCGGACCATCGACTGCGCGCCGTAATTCTCGATCAACATGGCGGCACCATAACCCACCTGCCGACCTCGAACGGACGGTCTGGGGTTTTCAAGATGCACCCGCCGATCAGCCCACCTAGAGTTTGTGCTGCGAAGGACAAGCTCCATCGTTCCCTACGGGAGGAAGAGTTGATATGAAGAAGTGGACAACAGTCGTCGTCCTGATCCTGGCGTTGTCGCTGGTAGTGGCGGCGTGCGGTGGCGCCGACACCGGAGAGTTCGATCTCGTTCAAGAAGGCAAGATCCTCGTCTGTTCGGATATTCCCTATCCACCGTTTGAGTTTGAAGATGGGGCCGAGTACGTCGGGTTCGACGTTGAACTCATGGGCGCTATCGGTGACGAACTAGGCCTAGATGTCGAGTTCATCGATTCGGGCTTCGAGTCAATCACCGCCGGCACCGCAATGGTCGGCGGCGAATGTGACATCGCGGCCTCGGCCATAACGATCAAGCCAGAGCGTGAAGAGAACATCGACTTCTCGGATCCGTACTTCGATGCCGATCAGTCGCTGATGGTCAAAGCCGACTCAGGGATCACCAGCCTGGCTGATCTCGACGGCATGCGCCTCGGCGTCCAGTCCGGGACGACTGGTGAAGGGTACGCACAAGAGAACAAACCCGCCGGCACGGTACTCGTTGGGTTCGCCGAAAGCGGCCAGTTGTTCCTCGCTATCGAGGCCGGCGACATCCAGGGAATCCTCCAGGACCTTCCCGTCAATGCCGAACGACTCGTCGGCGACGACACTCTGACGATCGTTGAGACATACCCGACGGAAGAGAAGTACGGTCTGGCGGTGAAGGAAGAGGGCAAAGAGGCGTTGCTCGAAGCAGTCAACGAAGCCCTCGCCACCATCAAGGACAACGGAACCTACGACGAAATCTACGACAAGTGGTTCAAGTAATCTCCATCTGCTGAGCGAACATCGAGAGGGACCCACTAGGGTCCCTCTCGGCGATTGAGAGGCAAAATCGTGAAGAGAGCCACCAAGCAGAAGCTCCGCCGAGGAGCGCTCTACACAATCCTGATTGTCATTGTTGTCCTGGTGGGGTTTCTAGCCGACTGGCCGGTAATCCAGAAGGCGTTCTTCGACCCGGAGATCGCTCTGGACATGTTCCCGAAGGTTCTCACGGTGGGAGCCAAGAACACCATTATCTACACGGCACTGGCGTTCGCCCTGGGGTTGGTGCTCGCCCTGTTTCTGGCCTTGATGAAACGCTCGTCGGTGCGGCCGTACCGATGGATCGCTACCACCTACATCGAACTATTTCGCGGGCTCCCTGCGCTGGTCACACTCTCCCTGGTTGCCTTCGGGCTGCCAATCGCGTTGGGCGTGAGGATTCCCGGAGGGACCCTTGGCAAGGGCACAATCGGGTTGGGGATCGTCGCTGGTGCCTACATGGCTGAGACGATTCGAGCGGGCATCGAGGCGGTGCCTAGAGGTCAAATGGAAGCAGCTCGCTCACTTGGTATGAGCCGGGGATCGGCTACGCGTTCGATTGTCCTCCCACAGGCCTTCCGGATAATCATTCCCCCACTGACCAACGAGATGGTGATCCTCATCAAGGACACCTCGCTCTACTTCGTTCTAGGTACCACGATCGCCACCAAGGAGCTGACCAAGTTCGGCAACGACTTCATGAGCGCAACCTTCAACGGCACTCCGCTTGTTGTCATTGCACTCGTCTACCTGGCCATCACGTTGCCGTTGACCAGATTCGTAGCACAGCTCGAGAAGAGAGCCGCGAGGGCACGATGAACCAAGAAAACACCCCACCACCGATTCAGGTGCTGAAGTTGCACAAGTACTTCGGAGAACTCGAAGTGCTCCGCGGCGTCGATTTCGAAGTCGACAATGGCGAGGTCGTCTGTGTCGTGGGCCCTTCCGGGTCGGGGAAGTCAACACTTCTCCGCTGTGTGAACCTGCTGGAGATACCGACGTCCGGACAGGTCCTCATCGAGGGCATCGACATGACAGATCCCGAGACCGACATCGATGCGGTTCGTTCCCGAATCGGCATGGTCTTTCAGCAGTTCAATCTCTTCCCACACCTCACGGTCTTGAAGAACCTCACGATTGCCCAGCAGAAGGTGCTTGGACGTTCAGAGGAAGAAGCCAACGAGGTCGCAAACCAGATGCTCGAACGGGTGGGACTATCCGACAAGAGCGGCGAATTCCCGATTCGGCTTTCCGGCGGCCAGCAGCAACGTGTCGCAATCGCTCGATCCCTGTGCATGAATCCGGATATGATGCTGTTCGACGAACCAACCTCGGCTCTCGACCCGGAGCTAGTCGGCGAGGTACTGGATGTCATGCGCGGCCTGGCGGAGGAAGGCATGACGATGATGGTCGTCACTCACGAAATGGGTTTCGCCCGCCAGGTTGGCGACCGCGTGGCGTTCATCGATGGAGGGGTCATCGTTGAAGATGGCCCGCCGGACGAAGTGTTGCTCAGGCCGCAAGAGGAGCGAACGAAGAAGTTCCTGGAAGCCGTCCTACACCACTAGCAACCGCGGGCCCCGAGGTAGGCTCGAATCATGGAGACACTCGAGACGGCCTTGGTTGTTGTCGGATCCATCGTTGCCGTCTTGATTCTCATTTGGTTCATCCGATACGCCAGAAGCGTCTTCAAAGGTGACTATCGACACACCGACGGAGCCAAACAGGTCTGGTGGGTGCCCGGCGGCGGCGGACACGGCGGTGGTGGCCAGGTCCCCCCAATCGTGACAAACGACGACGACTGATCGTTCCTCGTGAGTTTCTACGGGCTGATCGCCCCGACCCGATTCCTACTAGTCTTTCGCCCGCGATCGGTAGTAATCAATGCCGGGGAGAATGGGAGAAACCCGTTGGAAACGACTGAGCCTCGCGCGACGTCTTCGGTGCCCACCTGGGCACGCCTTCTCTACGTTTTCCTCTTGCTCTACCTCTTCCTCGTCGGGGTGAAGGCACTCGAATCGGGCATCAAATCGTTTGGGTCCGATTTCACCGACAATCTGTTCGCCAATGTGTCGCACCCGGTGGCGGGCCTCTTCGTCGGGGTTCTCGCCACCGTCCTCGTGCAGTCGTCCTCCGTTTCCACAGCCACCATCGTCGGCTTGGTTGGAGCCGGCTCGCTATCGATCCCTTTTGCGGTTCCCATGATCATGGGGGCCAATATCGGGA
>CBDTUP010000129.1:0-7290 GCA_965363685.1 uncultured bacterium
TCGAAGTCGAAGCCGAGTACGAAGACGGTGAGTTGAAGGTCAAAGTCGAGGAAGAGCACGAGGACGACGATCACTCTCGCGGTCATGACGACGACGACGATGACGACGACGACGATCATTCTCGCGGTCATGACGACGACGATGACGATGACGATGACGACGACGATGACGACGACGACGACTGAGTCGACTTGACATAGTTTCGAGAAGAGGGACCCCTTCGGGTCCCTCTTCTTTATGGGCAGACAAGGCCCCTGCCATTTGGGTAACCGAATGTGACTTTTGGACGTCAGAACGGGTGTGTTTCAGCAGGACCGGCCCAAAATGGATTGGTATCGTGGTATCTCGATGGGTACTACTACCTGCATCGGATGAAGAGAACGTCGCCTGAGGGGCGGCGTTTTTTCGTATCGGGAGGATGGAGAAATGGTGGAGTTGACTCCACAGAAGAAGACAGTGCTGGGCCTTCAGCACATGGTCGCCATGTTCGGCGCGACGATCCTGGTTCCATTGATCACGGGTCTGAATCCAAGCGTGGCCTTGATTGCGGCCGGTGTAGGCACCTGGCTGTTCCACATCGTTACCAAGTTCGGTGTGCCTGTGTTCTTGGGATCGTCGTTTGCATTCATACCGCCGATTCTCTTGGCTCAGCAAGAGGGGTTTGGTTTCGCCAGCATTGGTGGCGGGATCATGGCGGCGGGTATCGTCTACCTGATTGTCGCCGGCATCGTTTGGGCGTTACCGAATGGAAGCCAGCAGATCCGGGCGCTGTTCCCACCGGTCGTGACGGGTCCGGTCATCACGGTGATCGGTATCACCCTCGCCCCTATTGCCATCAGCCAAGCTGAGGGCAACTGGTGGTTGGCGGTGGTGACCCTTCTCGCCACGATCATTGCGGCGATTTGGTTCAAGGGCTTGTTCAAGATGCTGCCGATCCTCACAGGCTTCGTTGTGGGGTACGTTGTTGCGCTGATCTTCGGCGAGGTCAATTTCGATGCTCTCGAAACGGTCGATTGGCTGGCCTGGCCGGAGTTCACGCTGGGCTCGTTCGACTGGGACGTGATCTGGATCATTGCTCCGGTGGCTTTCGTGACCATGATTGAGCACGTGGGAGACATCCTCACCAACGGGCGCGTTGTCGGGAAGGACTTCTTTGACGAGCCTGGCGTCAACCGGACTCTGATGGGTGACGGCCTTGCGACCCTGTTTGCAGGCTTCGTCGGTGGCCCTCCGAACACGACCTATTCGGAGAACACCGGTGTCCTCGCGGTCACCAAGGTATACGACCCGATGGTGCTGCGAATCGGCGCAGGCTTCGCGATTCTGCTCGGCTTCATCCCCAAGTTCGGTGCACTATTGCAGACCGTTCCCGTAGCTGTGCTTGGTGGATTGTCGATCGTTCTTTTTGGCATGATCGCCTCTGTCGGAATCAGGGTGCTCGCAGAAGCCAACCTCGACTTCACCCACAGTCGGAACCTTATCGTTGTGGCGCTGATCCTGGTGTTTGGCCTCGGCTACAGCGGCCTCGAATCGCCACTTTCAATCGGTGACGTTCAGGTCTCCGGGCTGGCGCTGGCCGCGTTGGTCGGTGTTGTTGCCAACCTCGTCATTCCCGCCGCTATCGATGAGGAGGTCGTAGAAGACACCGAGCTGGACTCAGTCAACTGAAGTCCGGTTCGCGGTGATGTGAAGTGGCGGCCCTAGGGCCGCCACTTCTTCTTGGTGAATGCTCATAGACGTAGACCTCTGGACGACAGGTAGTGCGATGGTTTCCTGAACCCTCTCGAGCTCCGATTGGAAGAAGCAGTGGCAACCCCACCGCTTCTCCTCGTGATGGTTGCGCTGCGGGGTCGAGGGAGGAATCACACAACGGTAAGACCCAACCCCACTCCTACTCGGCGTCGGTGGCGCTGACTGCCCAGGCCAGGCCGTGTTCCGGATCCTCGGCGGCGAGTCTCAGTATCCAACCCGTCGCGGGAGCGAGGTCGTCCCATAGGTACCAGCGAAGGCTGGCACCTGCCTTTCCTAACTCATCAGTCTCCGGCGGCCAGGGATCCAACAGATCACAAAGTGCGGCGGCAGCCCACCATGCGGCAAAACGACCGGCGGCCGCGCCTGGTCGCTTTCCGTGCGCTCCACCCGAGGCCGCGGCCCAACCCATCCATGCCATTGCCTGGTCGAGGCTGAGTTCACCGATACGTACCCGGCGCGGTCCCAACGCGGCGATCGCAGCAAGCGCGTCGCCCTCCGCCACGACGGCCTCGCTGCGTCCGTTGGACTCTGTCGTCCACGTTTCTGTCAGAGCGAGCAAGGCGTCGGTCTCGTCTGGATGATCGAGGATCGGCCCGGCTTCCGGCAGGTCGACGGCCGATAGCGTCGGCGTCAATGGAGTCGGGTGGTTTGCTCGATCCGATCTATAGGCGGCGGTGGCATACGCGGTTTCCCACCCAGCCAATCGGAGCGGAATGTCCATCAGCCGGCTGTCGACTCCGGAGATACCGGACAAATCCTCCCCATGTACGACGCGTTCCTGAGCAATCAAGGTGCGGACGGTGCCCGGGGAAAGGAACTCATCTAGCTCCGACCACTCATGGGAGGCGGCGGCGACCTCGGTCAGGGGTCCGAGGGTGAAGCCACCTCCTCCGGTGGTCGCCACAGCAGCCGCGTACGATCCCGGTGCTTCGAGGGCCAGTCGATAGTCTGCGTGATACGCGACTCCCCAGAGTTGCTTTCCCCGGTCGAGCGCGTGTCTGCAGCGGGCGGCAAGATCGACGAGATCATCCCAATCGCGCGCCGTGCACATTCCATCGACTATTCGCAGCAACTTGGCCGCGTCGTTCGCTTCGATGGCATCAACTACATCAGTACGGTCGCTCACCTCGCCGGCGCCTGACCCGGTTCCGGACCGGTTGCCACGGCATATCTCTGAGTGGACCAGTCACTCCAGGATCCTGGATACAACAGCGGTTCCGGCAGTCCGGCCAGGTGCATCGCCAGAACGTTGTGGCAAGAGGTCACGCCGCTTCCGCAGTAGGTCACCGCCGGCTCGGCGGTAGACGCTCCGAGATCGAGAAAACGGCGGCGCAACTCCTCAGCACTCTTGAAGGTGCCGTCCTGGTTGACATTGCCGCCGTGGAACGCAGGTTTTGCCGTAGGGATGTGTCCGGCGATTGGATCGACCGGTTCTGTGATCCCTTCATACCGTTCGGGTGCGCGCGCATCGAGGAGGATTACGGAGCCGAGTTCATCGAGTAGGGCCTCACGGTCGATCCATCCTCCGGGCTGAAGTGTGCCGACGAATGTCGCCGGCGGGAGGGAAGGAGCTACGTCGTTCTGTGGGAGTCCGGCTTTGGTCCACGCCGTCCATCCACCGTCGAGGACCGCAACGTCGTCGTGGCCGAGTCTTCTCAACATCCACCAGAGTCGGGCCGCGATCGATCCGTCGGCAGTGTCGTAGGCGACCACCCGGTGGTTGTTACCTATCCCGGCCTCGCCGATCCTCTGCGCGAACGCGTCCCAGTCCGGAAGCGGATGACGGCCGGGGCCATCACCCGGTGTACTGAGGTCGTCTTCGACATCCAGAAACAAGGCACCGCGAATGTGTGAGTGTTGGTACTCCCGTCTGCCTTGCCGAACATCCGCCAGATACCACCGGGTGTCGACGATACGGACGGTGGGATCATCGAGGATGGCCGCCAATTGGTCGACGTTGATCAAGGACAAGAATGTCTCCTCGTTATGGGTCAGGACTGTTTGTCTCTATTCGCCGAACGGCGTTGCAGGGGGGTCTTCAGGAGCAGCTTCCTCGGAAGCGGCCGCGTCATCTTCCTTGTTCTTCTCGCGCCAGGCGGAGATCTCATCGCCCAGTTCGGCGAAAGTTGCTCCGATGGCGTCGAAGAACGACTTCGCCGTTTGTTTGGCCTCGTCCTGGACCTCGGGGTCCTTCACGGCATCGCCGATAGTGGCGAAGGCCGTCTTGAGCCCGTCCCCGATAGTCCGGAGGGCGTCCTTGACCTCCTCGTCCGAGACGGCCTCGGTGCCTTCCTCTGAATCCTGAGACTCGTAGTGACTCTTGAAGAGCGATCCGAGCTTCTTGAATCCGTCGCCGACTTCATTCCACGTTTCGTCCGACTGCCCCATGTCATTCCCTCCTAGGATCGATCAGGTGCGACTCCATCTCATTGATGCTACCTACGAGCTGTTCAGAGCGTTCTTCGGCAAACGACCGCCGCGCGTTTCTCCCGAAGGCCAGGATGTCACAGCCGTCCACGGTTTGATCGACTCGACCCTCAGCTTGTTGCGGGAGCCGGAGGTTACCCACGTAGCGGCCTTCTTCGACACGGTCATTGAGTCATTTCGCAACGATCTGTACGACGGCTACAAGACGGGAGAGGGGATCGATCAGATCCTCTTCAAGCAGTTTCCACTGGCGGAGCGAGCACTCGAAGCAACCGGTGTCACCGTCTACCGGATGCGCGAGTTCGAGGCTGACGACGGCATCGCCGCGGCGGCGCTTCGGTTCGTAGATGAAGTCGATCAGGTCGTGATGCTCAGTCCGGACAAGGATCTATGCCAGGTCGTTGAGAGCAACCACATCGTCGCCTACGACCGCCTTCGGCAGCGACTGATGAACGAAGCGGGGGTATGGGAGAAGTTCGGTGTCGCTCCGGAGTCCATCCCCGACTACTTGGCCCTGGTTGGCGATAGCGCCGATGGCATCCCGGGCATCCCTTCATGGGGAGCCAAGTCGGCTTCGGCATTGCTGGCCGAATACCGGCACATCGAGCACATTCCCTCCGACGAACGCGAGTGGAAAGTGACGGTCCGTGGTGCGGCGCGCTTGGGTGAGAATCTTCGGAACCACATCGACGAAGCTCACCTCTTCCGCACGCTGACCACGCTCCGCTACGACGTGCCGATCGAGGAGAGCCTGGCAGAACTCGAATGGCAGGGCGTCCCCCAGCAGCAATACCTGGAATTCTGCGACGAACTCGGCTTCGACTCGATCCAGGAGCGCCCCCACCGCTGGCACTAACCCGTTCCGGCGTTAGGAAGCGCGCAATTCTGGCGGGTTTCTCACGCCAGAACGGTCTTGGGAGGGGGCTGGGGTTGTTGGTCAGCCGTTCATTGGAGGGCGATCGACCGGGCTCCGGTACCAGTAGTCGTAGACGTGCGAGAAGCCCATTCGGTGGTACAACTTGGTAGCCGGCTCATTGACGTGCATCACCTGGAGGTATGCCGTTGAAGCCCCCATCCGTTGGCCCCAGGCCAGCAAGGTCTCGGACATGGAGCGACCGAGGCCCCTGCGCCGATGGTCCGGTTGGGTCGAAATGCTGTACAGGCCGACCAGGTCACCGTCCGCCACGGCCAGACCCGTAGCTATCGGCCGGCCGTCCTCCCACAGGATGGCGAACGTCGTCGGCGGCTCGATCATCAACAGCGTTCGTTCCAGTGTTGGTCGGCGCCCGGCCATGTACCGGCTCGAACCCATGATCGAATCAAACCAGGGCTCCGTCGGATCATCTGCAAACACAATCCGCTCGTCAACGACGAATCCCAACCCGGTCAGGTCGAGAGTTTGCACCGAAGTCGGATCCTGACGGAAGTACCGCTTCGACTCGAGGAGAGCATCCAGTTCTGCCGGCGACGACACAGGTGTCATGCGGAACGTGATCGGGATTCCACGGGCTGCGTACCAGGCTTCGGCCTTGGCCAAATGATCGGTGAGATCACCCGAGTGTTCTATCGGCTGGACCGAGTTGGTGCGGCGGGAATGTCCGTTCGCATAGCGGAGCAACCAGCCGTTCAGTTCCTCTTCTTCGAGCGCCGGGAAGGCGCGGAGAGCAGCGTGCTCGATTTCCTTGAGGCGGTCAACCGAGTATCCCATGGCAGCAAATTACCCGTGATCTTGACCTCGGCGTGTCGAACACGCGAGACTCGGGGAGCGAGGAGGTGCGGTATGAACGAGCATCCGAATATCGAACGGATCAAACGTGAGTATCAGGCGTTCGCAGAGGACAACTTCGAGGGCCTCGGCGAGCTATTCGCAGACGACGCGGTCTGGCACGTAGCGGGGGACACACCGCTCGCCGGCGACCACATCGGCCGCATCGACATCGTTGAGTTCCTCCGCAAACTGGCTCACGACACACACGACTCGTTCATGATCGAAGTCCACGACATTCTCGCCAACGACGTGCACACGGTGGTTCTCGCACATACGACCGTCAAACGAAACGGTGAGTGTTACAGCGCCGACGAAGTGCACGTCTTCTGTATGAGCGAGACCGGCCTCATCACTGAAGCCTGGGGGTTCACCTCAGAGCCGGAGGGGCGCGGACAGTTCTGGTTCTGAGTGGGTCGGCCGGAGGGCCGCATCCAATACCGCAGCCAACTCGCCTCCGCCCGAGCCCACAAGCGCGACATCCTTCATCGGCATCGAGCAAACGGAGGTACTCGATCGCGGATCTCTGTGCTGGACGGTTGAGGGGGCATGGTGTGCCCCCTCAACAATCTGCAGTACGAGACCGGGTTCAGTCGGTGATCGGGTCCAGGAGCTCCGCCGGAGCCACCTGCTCAAGGAACTCCGGATAGGCCTCCATGCCGTGTTCGATGCGATCCAGTCCGGCGAGTTCCTCTTCCGGGCTCACACGCATACCGACGGTCTTGTCGATGAGCTTGAACACGAGGAAGCTGGCGGGGAAGACCCAGGCGATTATTGCCAGTGCCCCGAGCAGCTGGGTTCCCAACAGGCCGACGCCACCACCGACGAGGAGGCCGCCAACGCCTATCGACCACCCAAGCGAATCGACCAATGCGACGTTGGCGAACAGCCCAACCGCAATCACGCCCCAGATGCCGGCGACGCCGTGAACGGAAATGGCCCCAACGGGGTCATCTATCCCCAAGCGCTCGAAGCTGATGATCGATACGACGACGATGAATCCGGCGACCAGTCCGATGATCACCGCCGGACCGTTGGTCACATACCCCGCGCCGGCGGTGATCCCGACGAGGCCGGCGAGGGCGCCGTTGAGGGTGAGGCCGACATCGGGTTTTCCGTAGACCGGGTAGGTCCATCCCGTAATCATGGCGGCCAGGGCACCGGCTGCCGCGGCCAACGTTGTGGTTACCGCGACGCTGGCAAAGTCGGCGCCTACGGCTGCCAGCGTGGAGCCGGCATTGAAGCCGTACCAACCGAACCAGAGAATGAACACCCCTAGGGCACCGAGAGTCAAGGAGTGGCCGGGGATCGGTAGAGGCTTTCCCTGGTCATCGTATTTGCCGATT
>CBDTUP010000130.1:0-7290 GCA_965363685.1 uncultured bacterium
TCGGGTGTCTCGTGGTCCGGCGTGTCCTGGAGTGGCGTCTCCTGGTCGGGACTGTCGTGGTCGGGTCTCACCTGGTCGGACATGACCTGGAACGGTCTCTCTTGGTCCGGTCTCTCCTGGAGCGGTCTGTCGTGGTCTGGTCTTTCGTGGAGCGCCAGCGCCTGGTCCGGAGTGAGCTGGGACGGCCCCAAGCCCCACTACGAATAGCCTGAGCCGCATCGAGTAGCGAAGCCCCCGGAACCTCCCCCGGGGGCTTTCCCTTGTTACCTACTCTCTGTCACTCCCAGTCGGGGCCGATCTGGCCGCATGGAGGCCAGTGCCGTATGATCGTGCCGCCGGCGGAGGTCATTCGAACGGGAGTCGGATATGCAGCGACAACTCATCAAGCACGTGTTCGATCGGACCGACTTCGGGGCCGAGGTCACTGTCGCCGGTTGGGTGCGGACGCGCCGTGACTCGAAAGGCGGGTTCTCGTTCATTGAACTGCACGATGGATCCAGTTTCAGCGGCCTACAGATCATCGCCGACGGTGATTTGCCCAACTACGAGTCGGATGTGCTGCGCCTGACGATCGGATCGGCGGCGCGAATCACCGGCATCCTCACCGAGTCGCCCGGCAAGGGCCAGTCCGTGGAAATCAAGGCGACCGATGTTGAGGTATTTGGGTTCGCAGGTCCGGACGACTACCCCCTCCAGAAGAAACGAGTCTCGTTCGAGCACCTGAGAGAGATCGCTCATCTCCGGCCGCGCACGAACACGATCGGAGCGGTAGCGCGGGTCCGCAATGCCCTCTCGTACGCGACCCATCAGTTCTTTCAGGAGCGTGACTTTCTGTACGTCCACACTCCGCTAATCACCGCCAGCGATGCGGAGGGTGCCGGTGAGATGTTTCAGGTGACCAGTCTGGATCCAGCGCGGGTACCGAGGCTCGAAGGGGGAGAGGTCGATTACAGCCAGGACTTCTTCGGCCAATCCGCATTCCTGGCGGTCAGCGGACAGCTCAATGCCGAGGCCTACGCGCTGGCGTTGGATCGGGTCTATACCTTCGGTCCCACCTTTCGGGCAGAGAACTCCAACACCCGCCGGCATCTAGCGGAGTTCTGGATGATCGAACCTGAGATGGCCTTTGCCGACCTCAGCGACAACTCCGATCTGGCAGAGGACTACGTGAAGTACCTCGTTCGGTATGTGCTCGACCACTGCGGGGACGACCTCGAGTTCTTCAACAAGTGGGTCCAGGAGGGGTTGCTCGACACGTTGGCCGGAGTGGTCGAAGGTGACTTCGAGCGGATCACCTATACCGAAGCTGTAGACACTCTCAAGGCATCCGGTGAATCATTCGAGTTCCCGGTGGAATGGGGCTCGGACCTCCAGTCTGAACATGAGCGCTACCTAACTGAGACCGCCATCAAGAAACCGGTCATCGTCACCGACTTCCCGTTCGACTTCAAAGCCTTCTACATGCGACGCAACGACGACGGTAAGACCGTCGCCGCCATGGATGTGCTCGTACCGCAGATCGGCGAGATCGTTGGCGGAAGCCAGCGTGAAGAGAGGCTCGATGTTCTGGCAGACAGCATGGAGATCAAGGGGATGGATCGGGATCACTACTGGTGGTATCTGGACCTCCGCCGCTTCGGCAGTACACCCCATGCCGGTTTCGGTCTCGGGCTCGAACGAGTTGTCCAGTTCACGACCGGCATGCAGAACATCCGCGACGTGATCCCGTTTCCGAGAACCCCCCGAAACGTAGGCTTCTAGGCGGGCCTTTGGCCGCCTGCTTTCAGCTGTCAGCCATCAGCCTTCAGCCGGATGGGACGGACGTCACCGATGGCCGCCAGCGCGGCTTTGTTCTTCTGGCTGGAAGCTGAGAGCTGAAGGCTGAGAGCTACAAGGTATAGCTCTCGCCCCAGCCGAGGGGGATGACCTCGATGTCCGCTTGCGCGAGCACGTTCTGGGCCATGCCGGTAACGAAGTTCCTACCCAGATCATTGAGGTAGAAATCGTGGATGGGGATGACCTGCCGGGGAGCCAGCCTGCGGGCGAACTCCATGGAGGCGGTAGTTGATCCCCAGGGGATGATCAGGGGCAGGGCTAGTACGGGAGCCGAGGTGGAAGGCTGATAGCTGTCCCCAGGATGAGTGAGGACTCCATCGATCGTGTAGGCACGATTGGGCGGTCTCGCACCAGTCGGGATCATCTCGTGAAGCACGTCCTCCGAGCTCACGCCGCGCGGGTCCGTCGTACTTACTTCGATGTCGCTCCGAGCCAGCAAATCTGCGACGGCCTGATTCGCGAATACGGCTACGTCATCGCCGCGGTCGAGCAGCCAGGACACGAACTCGGGCTTCACGTGGTCGCCGTGTTCGTGAGTGATCAGGACTCGCTGGACGTCCCCGAGGGAGGCGAGGTCGAACTCGCCGGTATCGAAGGTGTGAAAGCCGGGATCGAAGAGGCTGGTGCCCGAATCGGTCGTGACTGTGAGGCAGGAGTCGGTGAGGCGCTGAATCGTTGTCATGCCGTCGACCCTACCAATCAGGTGATGATCCGGGCCGTGAAACGCTGGATCGATACCTCATCGTCCGCACCGAGCCTGGCCTTGCGCTTCGCCGCCTCGAGTTGCCTTTCGGCGGTGTCGAGTCCGGGAAGATCGGGAAGCAGCAGGGCTTTCCTGCCCCGTCTGCCGGTGACGATGATCCCCAACTTGCCGGGGTCCAGATCCGTCGGTCCTTCCACCTCCTCGGGCGGGTCCAAGAGATAGACGGTGATCACGAGATCGTCGACCTCGGCCGGCGTCAACGGCTCGAAACGTGGGTCTGCGGTCGCCGAAGAAACAGCCACACGTCCGACCTCGTCCTCGAGACGCACGTCCCCGGCTAGGTCCAGGCTTCCGACGCATCCGCGCAGCGGTCCTTCTTCCCCGCCGGTTCCGGGGCCGTGAAGAGAGACGAACACACCCCAGGGAGGGATGTTTCCACTCGATGCGACTGGGGGTGAGTCGCCCCGAAGATGAGCTCTGATCGAGTCCTTGGCGAACTGGACGAGTCGGTGGGGCATCTTCGAATGATCGCACAACGAATCGGGCGTATGGTTGAAGGATGACGAAGGACGTGAGGCCTGCGGCCGTCGCCGGTGCTTTCTATCCGGGTCGAGCCGATCGGCTGCGCGATGAAGTCGAGACGATGCTCGGCGAGGCACCGGTGGTGGAACTTGGCGTGGCGCCGAGAATCCTGATCGTCCCTCATGCCGGCTACGTCTACTCTGGTCCGGTGGCGGCATCGGCGTACCGGCTCCTCCTCGAGCAGCCGCCGTCGAGAATCGGCCTGCTTGGTCCGTCCCATTACGTCGGCTTCCACGGGCTGGCGGCTCCCGAGCACGACCTCCTGGAGACTCCGCTTGGTACGGTCGCCGTCGATGCAATCATCGACAAGTTGGTGACGGCCGGGATGACAACTCGGTCTAGGAGCGCCCATCACCGTGAGCACTCCCTCGAAGTACAACTGCCGTTCATTCAGGTAGTCGCACCGGAGGCGACCGTGGCCCCGCTACTCACAGGGGATGACGATCCCTCGTCGGCATCGCGGGCGATTTCCGCCATGCTGGATGCGTCTATGACCGTATTGATCAGCTCTGACTTGTCCCACTACCTCGATCACGAATCTGCAATGAAGCTCGATGCGAAGACGGCGGCTTCGATTGCCGACCTTCGAGAATCCGACCTGGGACGCGAAACCGCCTGCGGTCGCACCGCGGTCAGGGGTGCCTTGCTGGCTGCCGCAGCCCGTGGTTGGGCCGTAGTACTGCTCGATTTGCGGACTTCGGGAGACACGGCCGGGTCGGGAGATCGTGTGGTTGGCTACGGAGCCTTCGTCATCGGTCCGGAACGCGCTGCCTAGCCGATCACCTGCCGGTCATGCGGACGGGGAGCCGGCGAGAACCCCACTTGCCCGGATCTGATTCGAACACGCCGGCACAGGAAACCCCGCAACGGTCGCATCGGCTCTCACTGTCGAGATTCCACGCTCCGAGTTTGTACCAGTCGCGTTCGATGAGAATCGCGCCGCAGCCATGACACGAGGTCGACTGTCCAACCGGATCGTGGACGTTGCCGGTGTAGACGTACCGTTCGCCGTTGTCGCGGGCGATCTTGCGGGCCCGGGTGAGGGTCGCAGACGGTGTGGCCGCTCGGTCCCGCATCTTGAAGTCGGGATGGAATGCCGTGAAATGGTGTGGGACATCCCGGCCCAAATGGTCAACGAGCCACCTGCTCATGGCATCGATCTCGCTATTGGAGTCATTCAAGCCGGGGATCAACAGTGTCGTGATCTCGAGCCAGACGCCGGTTTCGTGGGACACGTATTCCAGGGTGTCGAGCACCGGCCGGAGGCTTCCGGCGCAGGTGCGACGGTAGAACTCCTCGTTGAAGGCCTTGAGGTCGATGTTGGCGGCCGACATCGCGCTAAAGAAGTCCCGGCGTGGAGCAGGGTGGATGTATCCGGCGGTGACCGCCACCGTCTCCAGCCCCCGCTTCCGGCAGGCTTCAGCCGTGTCCAATGCGTACTCGAGGAACACGATCGGATCGTTGTAAGTGAAGGCGACGCTCCGACAGTCGAGATCGGCAGCGACCTGGGCGATGCGTTCCGGCGAGGCCTGATCGGCCAGCACGTCGTGCTCCCTGGCTTTGGAGATGTCCCAGTTCTGACAGAACCGGCAGGCGAGGTTGCATCCGGCCGTTCCGAACGAGAGAACCGGAGTTCCGGGCAGGAAGTGATTGAGCGGCTTCTTCTCGATCGGATCGACGCAGAAACCCGACGAGCGACCGTAGGTGGTCAATACGACCTGATCGTCACGGCACGCTCGGACGTAGCACAAGCCACGCTGGCCATCCCGGAGCTTGCATTCACGAGGACACAAATCACACTGAATACGACCGTCTTCGAGCCGGTGCCAGTAGCTGGTCGCTACGGCCGATTCATCCAGGAGAGCCGGATCCATACCCCCATCGTACGCTCGGTGACGAATGACCTGGCGTTCCTCACCAATCCTCCCGATCCAATTCGGGGGCATCCCGGCGCCGTCCTCGAGGGGCTCTCTTCCGCCGGACCAAACCCTCCGCTGCCGAGACCTCGACCTTCAGGCTTCGATAGCTCGCGAGTCTTCGTTCGTCGAGGCTTCCGTTTTCGACCGCGGCGACTACCGCGCATCCGGGCTCCGCGCTGTGATCGCAGTCCCGGAACCGGCAGCCGAGGGCGAGGTTTGAGATGTCCCCGAAAGCAACGTCGAGTCCTTCGCGGGAGTCCCACAAACCGATCTCTCGCAAACCCGGCGTATCTATGAGAACTGCTCCCGAGTTGAGCGTGATGAGGTCCCGGGTCGTGGTCGTGTGACGGCCCTTGCCGTCTCCCCGCCGAGTGTCGCCGGTTGCTTGAGCATCATCCCCAACCAATCTGTTCACCAGGCTCGACTTTCCGGTCCCTGAAGCGCCGAGCAGCGCAACAGTGGATCCCGGCACGAGCAGTGGGGCGAGTTGTACGAATCCTGCTCCGGTCTTGTTGCTCACGGCTATCACCTCGACGCCGGGCGTGAGCGACTCGAGGTCCCTTTTCACATGGGTGGCGATTTCGGGGTCGACCAGGTCGGTCTTGGTTAGGACCAGAGTGGGCTTGGCGCCGCTATCCCATGCGACGACCAGTGATCGTTCCAAACGGCCCGGCTGCGGTGGGCGGTCGAGTCCATGGACGATGAACACGCGATCGATGTTGGCAGCAAGAACTTGAGCGACTCGCCCGGAACCGTCGTTTGCCGGGTCGCGACGTGAGATAGCCGTGGAGCGCGGCAGGATGACTACGAAGACCGCGCCCAGGTCTGGGTCGGAACCAGCGACCACCCAGTCACCGGTTGCCGGAGGGCCCGTTTCGGAACCGGGAGGCGGGTCTCTGCGGGCATCAGTCATTCGGACCGTCCCCCTGACGGTAGAGACCAGCACACTCCCTCGGTCGACTCGCTGTACTCTCCCGGGGGTCTGTCCTCCTGAGCTGAACTTGTCGTAGGTTTCTGAAACTTGCTCGTTCCAACCGAGTGCAACGAGCACGGACATGGATGTCTCCATCTTCTGAGCACTCCTTGTGGTGGGTGCCCCTGCGGAAACCGGCTAACCGGGATTGTCCGAGCGGAGCACCGAATGAATCTGGCGCATTGAACGCGAGGGTTCTGTCCTCATTTGATCGCTCCTTTCCGCTCGTGACCCCGGCAGCGTATCAGAGGCGCTACCGGCATGGGAGAGGAAATCCTGGCTAGTCCGTTGAGGTGCACGTACGCATGGGCCGGCCATTTCGCGCGGTCTTTTGCCTCTTGCGACACCGGCTAGATAGGAGCATTGTTGAGAGTTGGAAGGGGTTCCGCGGTTTGCGCTGCCGTGCTCCTTCCTTGTGGCCCCCGGGGAGGAACCTGGAGGAGTCATGAGAATAGGAAACGGCAAGCTACTGATCGTGGTGATAGCTCTCGCCATGGTCATCCCGACGGCCGCACTGGCGAAGCCACCGGCCGCACCGAGTGGAGGTGATCTGGTTGAGATCACATTGCTCCACACAAACGACTTCCACGGTCGGCTCGAGACCGACTACAGGTTCAGGGGCGGGTCTGCCTACCTGGCCCGGATGGTGAACGACATCAGAGCCGATGTCGGCGACGAAAACGTCGCCTTGCTCGATGCCGGTGACGTCTACTTCGCGGCCCCGGCCATCTCCCAGTTGTTGATGGGTGAGAGCACCATCGACATCTACAACATGATCGGCTACGACGCCGCCGCTTTCGGCAACCACGAGTTCGACAAGGGCCAGGAGGAATTGGCGGCCCGGGTGGCCCAATCAGAATTCCCCTGGCTGGGGGCCAACGTCGTTCTCGAAGGAACCGACTGGGATCTGCCCGACTGGGCGCAGCCGTATGAGATCCTCGAAGTGGGCGGAATCAACCTTGGCGTTCTCGGCCTGGCCGGCCAGGAAACACCTGAGGTGACGCTGATAGGCACCACGGCTGGTCTGGTTTTCAAGGACCTGACCGAGACGGTCCTCCATTACTTCGACGAGGTCATGGCGCAGGCAGATGCCTTGGTCGTGCTCGTTCACATGGGCACTGAAGACAGTGGACCCTACGACGGATTGAAGACGGTTGCGCAAGCCCTCATAGACGCGGGCAAGCCGGTCGATCTGATGATCGGCGGGCACCAGCACCAGGCGCTTTTTGATCCGATAATGGTCGGAGACACCGCCATCGTGGCGGCCGTCATCGGCG
>CBDTUP010000131.1:0-7249 GCA_965363685.1 uncultured bacterium
AGACCTTCCACACCACACAGGCCGAGTCCGGCAGTGCCTGCTCTGCCGGGTTCAGGAACGGACCCTGCGCCTGATCCGCGGCCGGATTACCCAGGACCTCACCGGTCGCCCGGCCGTCCCAGAAGTTGCCGCCGACGAAGGTGCCCTTCTTGTCCACATGGAAGATCGGGCTGACCGTCGCGTAGGCCGAACTGGGGGGTTTGCGGTCCCCGAACCTTCCAGCGATTGACCCCTCGTAGACACTGCCGCCATCGTTGATGGCGGAGTCGGGTCCAGTCCAGCCCCAATCTGGATCGTGACAGCTTGCACATGATTGGTTGCCGTTCAACGACAGCGCTTCATCGAAGAAGATTGCCTCGCCTAGATCAGCGCTCGATGGAGCCTCTTGAGCCGCCACCGGGCCAATCGACCCGACGAGGATCAAGGCGAGGAGAAGGGTTGCCCATACCCGCAGTCTCATAATTGCCTCCCGCATCCCCGATGCGGCCGAGGTGCCTCCCGCCACCAGTCTTGTCCGGCCTCGGGCCGGCAGCCAGGGTCAAACGACCCTTGCATCGTGCCCTGGGCAACGGACAGGACCTGCCATATTCCTCTGGACGCAACCCGGTATAGCGCCCACAGTGTTGGAGGCCCGGTTGTCTGTCGGGGAGATATGCGATCTGCCGTATTGCTGGTGGTCCTCGGTTTGGTGGGGATGCAGGGATGCAGTCCACCCGAGGTGAGTGAATCGACTTTTGTCGATTGGGCTTCCGGGGCCGCGATCGTCCTCGACCCGATCGCTTGGAGTGAGACCGCTGCGCGAGATCTCTCCGATCTGGACCAATTGGTAGACGGCGCCAGGGTCGTGTTCCTCGGAGAGCCGGATCACTACGTGGTCGAGAAGTACGACTACCGCTTGGTGATGATCCGATACCTGGTTGAGCGCGGTTACCGGTACATCGGGATGGAAATGGGTTTGTCCGACGGAATGCGAGTGGATGACTTCCTCGAGACCGGAGACTATGAACACCTCGATCGAATTGCCTTGTACGGGTATCGGGGCGACATGCGTGAAGATCGTGACGACTCACCTGGTCCGCTCGTTGCCTGGTCCGATCCGGCTTACCACCAGGCGTTCGTTGACGAGGAGATCCGTTTCCTGACCGAGTTGTACTCGATCAGCAGAGCACTGCCCGATCGATTGCGCTGGTTCGGATTCGACGTCGATCCTTTTCCGGGTGGCGGCTATTCCGATTGGGAGGCGCTAATAGGCTCGTACGTCGACGAGCCGCTCGTGAGGAATCTGAGTGAGCAGCTGGCAAGAGTGCCCGGAGAGTCGCGTGCGGAGGAAGTCGACAGGCTCGAGCAGGTTGAGTTTCAGCTCGAGGGTCATTCGACAGAGTTGGAGCGATTACTCGGCCCAGAGTCGTTTTCGACAGCCCGGCAGATACTTCGCAACCTGATTGAGTCGCTGCACTTCAGAGACCTTGCCTTCAGAGAACCCTTCGGGCAGTACTGGAATGAAGGGCTGGATTATCGAGAGGCTGCCATCACGGCTCGCCTCGATACGGGATGGTTGGAGCAACTGCCGGGCGACGCCAAGGTCATTCTCATGGGACACAACTTTCATCTCAGCAAGGAGGGCGTGGGTCTTCGATCTGGAGGATCCGACGGCGAAGGGAAGGCAGTGGAGCGGCCATCGTTCGGTTCCGCAGTGGCACAACGCGAGGAAGTCTGTTCCATCTGGATGCTGTACGACCACGGCACGACTCTGAGTGCTCTCGAGGCCGATCCCCTGGTCCGGGTGGACGGTCAACCGGACCGTATTGAAAGCGTCCTCACCCGAGTTGGTTCGGTATTGGTGCTGGCTATTGACGATGATCGGGCAGCGTGGCTCGACCAGGATCTGAACTTCGTGCAGAACGGAGGTTACGGAAGCGGGAACCTGCGCCGGCAGGCCGATGTGTTGTTCTTCGTCGATGAAGTACACGCGGTGGGCGCAGCAACCACCGTCTCGCCGCAGGGCTGAGGTCGAATGGAAGGGCCGCCTTTGGGCGAATCGCGTCGAGTTGGATTGGCTAGGCTGCGATTGAAACGCCCGGGTCAGCTCGGTGCGGGAAGACCCGAACCCCCGAGGCTCGGGAGTAGCAACCAAGGAGGGCTATGAGGTACCGACTTTTTGCCTTGCTAGTGGTGATCAGCATGATCATCGCAGCGTGCGGAAACGGCGATGAAGATACAACAACAACCGCCGCAGCCGGTGGGGGCGACGACGGAGGCGGAACTGCCGAAGTCATCGATATCGATTTCTGGGTGGCCTTCTCTGATGAGGCACGACTCGGATTCGCTGAGGATCGGGCGGCTGAGTTCAACGCCAAGCATCCTGAGTACAACATCCAGGTGACGTCATTCGCGTCCTACAACGATGCATTCGACGCGGCGGTGCTCGCAGTCGACAGCGGTGAGCCACCCGGCATGATCCACTTCTTCGAAGCTGCCACCAGGCAGGCGCTCGATGCGGTGGATGCTTCCGGCAATCCGATTTTCAAGTCGGTTACCGAAGCTATCGGCGGCCGCAGCGAAATACTCGGAGAGCCGGTGGTGCTGGACTCCGTGGTCTCAGCAGCACGCGACTACTACACAGTTGACGGGTCGTTCTACTCGATGCCGTGGAACACATCCACCACGGTGATGTTCAACAACATGGAGATCCTCAACGCAGCAGGCATCACGGAGCCTCCCGCTACATGGGCCGAAGTAGAAGCCGCCTGTGAGGCCATCTTGGGCCTCGCCGACGGACCGAGTGGCTGTATCACCTGGCCGAACCATTCGTGGTTCGTCGAACAGAGCATGGGCCAGCAGGGCGAACTCCTGGCCAACGCCGACAATGGTCGGTCTGATCGGGCGACCGAGGTATACCTCGAGTCCGACGGCATGCTGGCGTATCTCGATTGGTGGAAGGGTCTCTCCGATTCCGGCTACTACACGTACACCGGTCTGCAGCGTGACTGGGACGGCACGTCGAATGCCTACCTGGCAGGCGAAGTGGCAATGTTGATCTATTCGAGTTCGGATACGACGTTCTTCGACGAGAACGCCGAGTTCGAGAACCAGGCCAGCTTCATGCCGCGCAACGGTGATGTCGACTACGTCGGCAACCTCATCGGTGGGGCAACCATCTGGATGCTCGACGGAATGGATGCGGCAACGGAAGACGGAGCGCTTGCGTTCATGAACTTCTTCTCCAACCCGGCCAATGCTGCCGCCTGGCATCAGCTCACCGGGTACGTCCCGATTACTGAGGATGCGGTCGCGCTCCTCGAGAGTGAGGGCTGGTACGAGGAGAGCCCGAACAGCAAGGTGGCTTCTGATCAGCTCGCAGCTGCCCAGAACACACCTGCATCGCTCGGAGCGCTGCTCGGCAACTTCGTCGGGATTCGCGACATCATCACGATCGCTATCGAGGACATCCTCGTGAACGATCTCGATGTTGCCACCCGGATGGCGACTGCCAACGAAGAAGCGAACAAGTCACTGACGGAGTACGAGCAACTCTTCGGTGGCTAGACGACCTGATCGAGCTAGGGGGTGGAGTATTCGCTCCACCCCCGATCGATCTGCTTGGAACAGGAACTAATACCGGATGCTGATTGTCGGACTAGTTGTCGCCGCGATCCTGGGCGTTGTCTACGTTCAGTGGAGAACAGATAATCCTTCGCTACCCAGAATGGGTATGGCCGCAACGGCTGCAGTGCTGGGCGCGTCCGTAACTCCCATCGCGATGGGGCAGTGTGGATTCGCAGCCGAGACGACCGGCGTCGACCACCTTCTTGCCTACGGGCTGATGGCAGTGGGTGCCTGGCTGGCGCTGATCGGCATTCATTCTCTGTTCGCCCGAGCCGATGGCAAGGTCAGAGAGAACAGCGAAATGACCGGCGAGATCCGGGGAAGCGGCTATCGAATGGGCTGGTGGGTTCCCTGGGTGCTACTGGCTCCCACCCTGGCCATTCTGGTGGTTTTTCTATACGTACCCGCCATCCAGACTTTCACTCTGTCGACCCAACTCACCCGCCTCGGCGCACCTAAGTCGGTGGATGTCTGCTTCGGTAACTTCACCGAGTTGCTCATCACCGATCCGATCAAACTCGTTGCCTATCCCCTGATCGCAATCGGAGCCATCTACGGGGCGAGGTTGTGGATCAAGCGCACAACGCCCGGCACTGCCAGCCGCAGGGCTGCCGACGTCGCCGCGGTAGTCGCCATGTTGTCGGTCTTTGTGGCGCTCTATGCCATGTTTTCGCCCGGCGGAGGTGGACAGGTCGCCTACCGGCCCGTCTACGTCACCACCGTCATAATCTCGGTCGGTATCGTCGCTCTCGGAATGATCGGCGGCCTGGCGATTGCCTACCTCGCTTTCCGCAAGCTGCGGGGCGGGGGTATCTACAGGACTTTGTTGATCTGGCCGTACGCTATTTCGCCTGCCGTCGCCGGCGTCCTCTTCTTCATGATCTTCGACCCGACGGCCGGCATCTTCACCCACGCCATGGAGTCGTGGTTCGGCATCGACGTCCCCAACTACCGTGAGAGTGCGGTGCTGGCAACTGCTGCCATCATTCTCGCCAGCGCGTGGAAAATCCTCGGCTACAACATCCTCTTCTACCTGGCAGGGCTGCAAACGGTGCCGCTCGAGCAAGTTGAGGCCGCTGTGATCGATGGCGCTTCTGCCTGGCAGCGTTTCAAGAAGATCGTCCTTCCGGCACTCTCGCCGATCACTTTCTTCCTCCTCGTCACCAACCTCACCTACGCCTTCTTCGAGGTATACGCCACCATCGACTTCATGACCAAGGGCGCCCCTGCAGGCCGGACCTCTGTGGCGATTTACGAGGTGATCCGTGTAGGTGTGAATACCGGGGATCTTGGCCGTGGAGCTGCGCAATCGGCCCTCTTGTTCGGTGCCGTCATCGGAGTCACCCTGTGGCAGTTCCGCACCAGCGGTAGCCGCGTCAGCTACGGAGGTGCGTGATGGCCGGACTCACTCCGGGCGTCCAGCGCGTCGGTTGGCTACGCGGCCGTCGTTGGCCCTACCACTTGAGCCTGATCGCCACCGCGTTCGTAATAGCCTTTCCGCTTCTCTATGCCGCGCTGATCGCCACTCAGAACAACCCTGAGATCTTCTCGTTCAAGTACACGCCGGGCAGCGCGCTCCAATCGAACTTCGAAGCTGTTTGGGTGAAGCGCGACTTCGCCGGAGCAATGTGGAACTCGCTCCAGATGTCGATCTGGGTCACCATTGGAAAGACCGTGCTGTCGCTCCTGGCCGGTCTCGCATTCGTGTACTTCAAGTTCCGGTTCAAGTGGATTGTGTTCTTCTTCGTGCTGGTGACTCTGATGATGCCGACAGAGGTCATGGTGCTGGCGATGTTCCGCATGGTCTCGGGCTTCGGTTGGCAGGACACGATGACGGCGCTCGTCATGCCGTTCCTGGCTTCGGCGACGGGAGCGTTCTTGTTTCGCCAGCACTTCGCCAATATGCCGGGAGATCTGCTCGAGGCGTCGCAAATAGATGGAGCCACCCCGATCAAGTTCCTGACCCGGGTGCTCATTCCCCTGTCCTGGAACGTCATCGCCGCTCTCTTCGTCATCCAGTTCGTCTATACGTGGAACATGTTCCTCTGGCCGAGTCTCATCATCAGAGACGAAGGACGCCAGGTGGTTCAAACTGCTCTGCAAACATTGACCAACGTGGACGGAGCACTGACCTATGGGCCTCTGATGCTGGCTGCCATCATCGCTTCGATTCCGCCGGCCATTGTGTTCGTGCTCATGCAGAAGCCGTTCATGAGTGGGTTTGCGGTCGGTCAGAACAAGTAGCGAGCACACGGTGAGGAAGTGGTCGGGATGCGCGGAATGATCAGCATCGATGCGTTGCAGGAACTCGTGGACGCCGGCCAGATCGACACCGTGGTTGTTGGGTTCACCGATCACTACGGCCGTCTCCACGGCAAGCGTTTCGACGCCGAATTCTTCCTCGACGATGCACATACGGATGGGACGCATGCCTGCAACTACCTGCTGACGGTTGATATGGAGATGGAGCCTACGGCGGGTTACTCATATGCCAGCTGGGACAAAGGCTACGGCGATTTTCACATGGTGCCCGATCTCGCCACCCTCCGGGTTGCCGACTGGCTGCCTTCGACGGCGATCGTTCTGTGTGATGTTCTAGACGAGCACACCGGAGAACTAGTTCCGGTGGCGCCTCGATCGATTCTCCGCAAGCAGCTTCAACGAGCCGACGAGATGGGCTACTCGGCGATGGCGGCGTCGGAACTCGAGTACTTCCTGTATGAAGACAGCTACCGCGCTGCGGCTGCCGGTGCCTACTCAGACCTTCAGCCCGTCGGGTGGTACATCGAGGACTATCACCTACTGCAAGGGACCCGTGAGGAACCATTCAACGGTGCCGTGCGACGTCACCTATCCCGATCGGGGATCCCGGTCGAGACGTCCAAGGGAGAATGGGGGAGAGGCCAGCACGAGATGAACGTGCGTTATGCGGATGCTCTAGAGATGGCCGACCGGCACGTGCTGATGAAGCAGTGCATGAAAGAGATCGCCGATGCACAGGGCATGTCGGTCACATTCATGGCCAAACCCGATGCCGGTGAAGCTGGATCGAGTTGCCACATTCACGTGAGCCTATGGAAAGACAACGAGAACGCCTTTCCGGGAGACGTTTCGTTTCCGCCCTTGAAGGTGTCGGATGAGTTCCGCTGGTTCCTCGGTGGGTGGATGGACAAGATGTCCGAGCTGGTCGTGCTATTCGCTCCCACGGTCAATTCATACAAACGTTTTCAGGAGGGGTCGTTCGCACCGACGCGTATCGCCTGGAGTCATGACAATCGGACAGCCGGGTTCCGGATCGTCGGAGAGGGATCCGCCCTGCGCATCGAATGTCGGGTGGCCGGCGCCGACGTGAACCCGTACCTGGCTTACGCCGCCATGCTGGCCGCCGGGCTGGATGGCATCGAGAAGCAGATCGAACCGCCGGACATCTTCGAGGGAGACCTCTACTCAGCTTCCGAAGTGGCGCAGGTACCCGGAACGCTGCGAGAAGGGGTTGATCTCTTCGCAGGGAGCGAGTTCGCTGTTGAAGCACTCGGCGCCGATGTGCATGAGCATTACCGGCACTTCTTTGAGGTCGAACTGGCGGCATACAACAACGCCGTGACCGACTGGGAGCGGAAGCGATACTTCGAACGGATCTAGG
>CBDTUP010000132.1:0-7248 GCA_965363685.1 uncultured bacterium
TGTTGTCAGGTGCAGGGCTGGTATTGATCGGCTTGCTCACCGCTCTTCTGTTTTTTGTGAACCGCAAGAACAAACAACTGAATCAGCAGCGAATACAGGTACTGCAAAAAGAACAGGAAACCCAAAGGCTGAAAGCTGCGAGCGCGCAGCGCTCGCTCAGATCCGGCTCTTCTTCTGCAGGTAACGCAGTGAGTAGATGCCGACGGCCAGCGCGATGAACCAGGCCCCCGAGGCCGCCAGATCCTTCACGAGATCCGGCATCGATTTCAAGGCAGGTTCGTTGATCACGTAATCAGGCAGCCAGACGGTTGCGATGGCGAAATAGAGGAAGACGATGAGCGCCAGCCACCATGCCTGCGCCCAGGTGAAACTTCCGACACCCGGCGTGACGATCACGTAGGCGATGCCGATGGCGAGCACCGAAATCAGAACAAACAACGCGAGCAGGCCCCAGGGGAATGAAATCTCCTCGATCGCCTGACCCGGGGTTACCGGCAATCGCCCCAAATCGTTCTGGACATAGTCGACAACGGCCACGATGTCCTCATCGCTCAGAATCTGAGCGGGCATCGCACTGTTGTACACGACCCCGTTCACCTCGATCTCGCCCGACCGGCCGTTGCGGATGACATCTTCGACATAGGCGGAATCATCGACGTTCGGGTTGGGATACAGGGGCGGAAAGACCTCTGTGCCTTGCCCGTTGGGTTGGTGACAGGCGAAACAAACGGAGTCGTAGACGGCCTTACCTGCCTCATTCACAACACGGGCCGGCACTTCCTCTGAGGTCTGTTCAGGGGTTTCTTCCTGCGCTCCCACCAGAGTTCCGAGACTCATGACGAAGAGCAGAGCAAACACCAATACGACGACGCTGCGGGGCGTTGTCCTCGCTACCGGCATCGACATCCTCCCTATTGGTGCTTCTGATGATCGACGGTGAGATTGTAGGACGCTCTACCCGACGGAGGAAACCGACATTGCGTCGGGATCAGTCGGTCGCGAGTCGCCGGTCGCGAGTCGCGGGTTTGCCCGGAAACCGTCGTTCTCAGCCCAACCAGGCGGTGAGCTCGGGGCGATTGAGAGAGCGCCAGATATCCCGCCATCCTTCTGCAGCAAGCTTGGCCCGGGCGATCTCGAAACCAATGAGCTCACCGGCAGCCAACGCGTAGCGCGACTCCAGCGTCCGGAGCCAGCGGGCGGCAACTACCGCGTCCTGGTGTTCGCCGAGCACGTCCTGCAGTTCCTCCAGAGCAAGAGAGAACGATTCAGCGGACTCACCTCCGAGATCGGCAACGGCTTCAGCTGCGTACCGGGCCCGCTTCGTGCGGATACGAAGTCGATGGAGTTCATCCGGCGACGGTTTATCCGGCAGGGAGTCGACCGCACGCCGCAACTTCCTCCACGGCTTCCTGGTCAGCTCGATCAGCCTCTCCGGAGCGATAGCGTTCGCCTCAGCACGCAGAGGTGGGCCGGCCGCCGCATCGACCAGCCGGTCCAGGAGATCCAGGTAGGACGGTTCCCTGAAGGCTTCGATGGCTACAGCGACCGCAGCTGCGCGCGCTCCCTGGAGTTTGGTCAGGATCTCCTGTGCAGATTCGAGTTCGGGAGTGGGCACAGCGGGAAGTATCTCCGTGAGACGCTCGCCCATCACATCCAAATCGCGCACCTCTCCCAGCACGTCCGTCAACCAGCGCAGATCCGAACGCAACCCGTCCGCCCACGACCGCTCCAGGAACGCTCTGAATACCCGCAGATCGGAGCGCAGCCTGCGCGTCGCTACCCGCGCCTGATGCACTCCCTCGGGATCCTCATCGAGCACCACAGCCGGAGCGTGCTCGAGGAAACGACGAACCGATCGGGCGATCGCGGCCTGTACGAGTTCGCCCGCCGTCGAGGAATGACCGATTTCAGCCACGACAACTTCGGGAGCTGGTATTCCTTCTATTCCTAGAGCCCTGGCGACTTTCGGGAGATTGAGAACCGAACCACCACCGAGTTTCCGCAGACGGGTGACTATCGGCTCGAGAGCCTCCGGATCCGCATCTGCCCGCAGCTCCACTTCGAGTTCGCGGAAAGGTACCAGTCCTCCGTCGACGTCGGCCGTTACCCGGTCATAGGTCACCTCGGCCAGGCTCGTGCCGGAGTTGTCCCGAACGACGAATACCTCGCGCCGGGTCGACAACATGGCAACGGGAACCAGTGCACAATCCCGGGCGGCCGAGCGAACCAGGTCCAGGGCTTGCACAGGAAGCTGATCAGGGCCACCTTCCAGGGGCACCTCCAACCGCTGCATCAGCTCGGGACGATCCGTCGGTTGAGGTAGCTTCACCAACCAGCCGTCCCGGTAGCGCAGCGACATGCCGGCCCGCAGCAGTCTCAAATCCGGGGTGTCGTAGTAGGTGCCGTCGAGACGGAGGGAGTCGCCTCGTTCGACCGTCCAATCCCCCATCGAGCCGACCAAGCCATCCGAATCGAACTCCGCGACGAGGTCCAGTTTGAGCTCGCGCTCGAGAATGCTCATCTGGTCCGATCGATCGCCAATTGTTGGAGCCGGAGGTGTGAGTTGTTGCCTTCTACGCTGCCGACCTTGTGCCAGATGCCATCCGGCTGCAGCACCCAGGCAAGCTCATCATCCTCGAACAGAATGTCGAACACTTCATCGAGCCGCTCGTGATGCTCCGGATCGGAGACCGGACCCACCACTTCCACGCGCCGATCTAGGTTGCGAGGCATCAGGTCGGCCGACCCGATCAGATAGTCGTAGCCGCGCTCCTTGGTCCCGAACCGGTAGATCCGAGAGTGCTCCAGATAGCGGCCGACCAGTGAACGTACCGTGATGTTCTCAGATAGTCCCTCAACGCCGGGTCGCAGACAACAGATACCGCGCACGATGAGATCGATCTTCGCACCCGCCTGTGAAGCCTTATAGAGCTCCCGGATCATCCCGCCATCGACTAGTGAATTCATCTTCATGACGATGCGCCCGTCGTCGCGCTTGGCCTCTCGTCTGATCAACTTGGTCATCCGTTTGCGGAGGTTGATCGGCGAGACAAGCAGCTTCCGGTAATCGATCTGTTTGCTGTAACCGGTGAGAAAGTTGAAGAGGTCCGAAAGGTCGGCTCCGATGTCGGGGTCGACCGTCAGTAAACCGATGTCCTCGTAGATCCTGGCGGTCTTGTTGTGGTAATTGCCCGTTCCCACATGGGAGTAGCGGCGTATTTGATCGCCGTCGTCACGGACCACCAGCGTCGTCTTGGTATGGGTCTTCAATCCGACCAGGCCGTACACAACGTGAACGCTCGATTCCTCGAGACGCCTCGCCCATTCGATATTGGCCTGCTCGTCGAATCGTGCCTTCAACTCGACCAGCGCCACCACCTGCTTGCCCGCCTCAGCGGCGGAAATAAGTGAGCGCATCGAAGGCGAGTCTGCGGACGTGCGATAGAGGGTTTGCTTGATCGCCAATACGTTGGGGTCGGAGGCGGCCTGGTTGACCAGTTCCTCGACAGATGCCGCGAAGGAATCGTATGGGTGCTGAACCAGAATGTCGCCCTGGCGAATCCGCTCGAAGATATTCATTCGCTCGCCGGACACGACCGCCAGCGGACGGGGCGTTACCCACAAATAAGATTCCCACTTGAGGTCGGGGCGATCGAGTTCAAATACGCCCCAGAAACCCGTCATGTCCAGTGGCCCCTCAGTTACGTAGACCTGCTCCGGGCTTATTGCGAGTTCCTTGACAAGCAGGTCGAGGGAATCCTCATTGATGGTCGGCTCGACCTCGAGTCGGACTACGCGACCGAACCGGCGACGGCTCAATTCGCTCTCGATGAACTCGAGCAGGTCGTCGGCCTCCTCTTCCTCAATGTCCAGGTCGGCATTTCTGGTCACCCGGAAGGCAACCGACGACACGATCTCCATACCAGGGAACAGGGAATCGAGGTGGGCGGCGATTACCTCTTCGAGAGCGATGATCTGATCATTGCTGGGGAGAACGAGGAACCGGGGCAGGATTGGAGGAACCTTGACACGGGCAAATCGAGTCTTGCCGGTCGACGGGTCGCGTACCGTCGCCGCCAGATTGAGCGACATGTTCGACAGGTAGGGGAACGGATGGCCCGGGTCCACTGAGAGCGGGGTGACCACCGGGAAGACCCTTGTGTGGAACTGCAGCGTCAGATAAGCCTTGTCATCGTCGCTGAGTTCGTCCCAAGTGCGGAAAAAGACACCTGCCTCTGCCAGCCCCGGCAGAATCTCCCGACCGAGCACCCTGTCGACGCGCCTGTACATTTCGTCGACCCGTGCGCGAATCGCCCGCAGCTGCGATCGCGGATACATACCACCCAGTGCCTGGCGGCGCACCCCGGCCGCCACCTGCTCGAGAATGCCGGCCACGCGGATCTCGAAGAACTCGTCCAGGTTGGTGGTGAAGATCGCGAGGAATTTGAGGCGCTCCAACAGCGGAGTCGACGGATCCTCGGCAATGCTGAGAACCCGCGAATTGAAATCGAGCCAGGAGAGCTCTCTATCGAAGTATTTGCCACCACGAGTCATGATTCGGGGCCAAAGCTAGCTGAGCGGGAGACGATGGCGGCATCCCGGCCGCCGGCCGATTCATCAGACGACCCGGGTCCCCGACATCCACACCTGCTCGACACGCGAGCCGAGGGTATTGAACTCAAAGGGGTCACCGGTGGCGACGACCAGGTCGGCCAGCTTGCCCGGCTCGATGGTGCCGAGGTCGGCATCTAGTCCCATTAGCTCGGCCGCAGTCTTGGTGGTGGCGGTCAGAGCCTGTTCAGGGGTCATTCCGCCCTCCACCATGAGGGTCAACTCCTCGAGGTTCTCGCCGTGGGGAGTCACACCGCTGTCGGTGCCCATCGCCACCTTTACTCCCGCTGCAACGGCACGGCGGAAGGAGTCCCGATGAGCGCCGACAACCTCCTCAGCCTTTCGAATCGAGGGCTCAGGAATCTGCGCACCCGCAGCAACCGCCTTGCTAACGCCGGTTGGCGCGATGAGCGTGGGGACCAGGAACGTACCCCGTTCCAACATCATTCCGATCGCCTCATCGTCGAGATAGATCCCGTGGTCGATCGAGCGGATGCCGGCGCGGATCGCATTCTTGATGCCGTCGGTCGCCTGAGCATGAGCCATCACCCAGATTCCGGCCGCGGATGCTTCAGCCACCAGCATCTCCAACTCTTCCAAACTGAAATGTGCATGAGTTGGCTTGTCACGGGGCGACAAAACGCCTCCGGAGGTGGCAACTTTGATGACGTCGGCCCCAGCCCGAACCATCTCACGAACCTTCCTGCGCATCTCATCGGGCCCGTCCACGATGGAAGACGGCATCCCGGGATACGCCGGGAGGAAGTCGGCACGGGCGCCGGACGGCAGCCAGCCGTCTCCATGGCCGCCCGTCTGACTGAGCATCGACAGCGCAATGTGCATCCGGGGCCCCAGAACCAGACCGTTCTCGACGGCTTCCTTCATACCAAGGTCGGCGCCGCCTGCGTCGCGAACAGTGGTGATTCCCGCCCGGACCGTTGCGGCCATGTTGTGCATTGCTTCGTAGAAGCGATATGAGAAGGGGGTCTGGAGAATCTGCCAAACGTTGATGTGTGTCAGGGCGAGATGCACGTGCGCATCGAACAACCCTGGAAGGATCGTCCTGCCGGAGCAGTCGACCGCCTCGTCGGCATCGAGGCCGGTCCCGACATCGACAATTCGATCATCCTCGATGACAACATCCGACCGGGACATGGTGACTCCGTCGAAGAGGTCGCCACCGTGAAATAGGGTCCGGGCCATCAAGCGCCAATGCCGTTCTTGAGGAAGTCGACCATAGAGTCGCATACCTCACGCATACGCACCTGCGGGTCCTCCGCATCCAACAGGACCTTCGAAGCAGACATCACCAGATCCTGCACGAAGCGCCCTGCCAGATCCCATGGCAACGCCCGCATCTCACCACCCATGACTCCCCCGCGGTAAATGCGCGCATACTCCTTCGAGAGGTTCTCATGCGCCACCCGTATGCGCTCTTGAGTGGCGTCCGAGAGGCGCGGGACCTCGCGGTGCAACAGAAGGCCCAGTGTCGGATCAGTTACGACCCACTCCGTGAGTCGGACCGTCAGTTCGGCGAGTTGGTCGATGAAAGGAGCGTCTGAGTCGAGTTGCTCCGCCATGTCCGCAAAGACCTGAGGCAAGGTTTCATCTACGAGAGACGCAAGGAGGTCCTCCTTGTCCTTGAAATACTCGTAGAGCGTTGTACGACCGATACCGACGAAAGCAGCGATATCGCCCAGGGACGTCTCCTGATAGCCGTGCTCACTGAACAGATCCTGGGCAGCGTCGAGAATCTGGCCCCTTGTCAGTTCCTTGTGCTCTTCGATATTGCCTGCGCGAATTCTCGGCATTGTTCCTCCGGTCGCACAGTGTACGTGCCGAAGCGGGTATCTGTCGGTCGAGCAGGTAGAGCTACGATGTCGCCTGGCGGCTCTTTAGGAGGATTCATGCCCGCCACGGCAGTTCTGGGCGTTCAGTGGGGAGACGAAGGGAAAGGTCGGGTCACCGACTACTTCTCCGAGCATGCGGACTACGTCGTCCGCTACCAGGGTGGCAACAACGCCGGTCACACCATCATCGTCGGGGACCAGAAGCTGGCTCTGTCGCTGATCCCCAGCGGAGTCATGTATCCGCAGGTGATCCCTGTGATCGCTTCCGGCATGGTGGTTGATCCCAGTGTCCTTCTCGCCGAGATCGACATGTTGAGCGAGAAGGGGATAGACACAAGCCGCCTCAAGATCTCATCCAACGCTCATCTGATCATGCCCTATCACCGCAAACTCGACGCCGTGATGGAACGCTTTCTCGGGCGCAGCCAGATCGGCACCACAAAAAAGGGCATAGGTCCGGCCTACACCGACAAGTACGCAAGGCACGGCATCCGAGTACAGGATCTCTTCGACCCGAAGATCTTCAGGGAGAAGCTGGAGGTTGCTCTCGAAGACAAGAACAAGATCCTGACCAGGGTCTACAACCAGCTACCGATCGACCCCGGACCGATTGCCGACGAGTATCTGGCCTACGCCGAACGTCTCTTGCCGATGGTTACCGACACCTCCCTGCTTCTCTGGCAAGCCATACAAGATGGGAAGGAAGTCATCTTCGAAGGCGCCCAGGGAACCCTGCTCGATATCGACCACGGCACCTATCCCTTCGTCACCTCTTCCAATACCGTGG
>CBDTUP010000133.1:0-7246 GCA_965363685.1 uncultured bacterium
CTGACGGCTGAAGGCTGAAGACTGCGAACGAGTGAAGCGAGAGAGCTAAATGCCATCTGATAAGAGACCGGCGATCACGTTGGCTTGCGACGAATGCAAACGTCGCAACTACGTGACGGTCAAGAGCAAATCGAATACCCGCGAACGGCTAACACTGAAGAAGTACTGCCGTTGGTGTGGTTCCCATACGCAGCACCGCGAACACCGCTGATTCCCGGTACCCGACAGGTTTCGCGCTGCTAGCGTGACCGCAGGATTCCGCGGGCGGAACAAGCGGGCCTAATTGAAGAAGGTGGGCAACCTGCCCGCCTTCTTCGCGTTGCACATAGTCGTGGTGCCAAGCACCGGGCACCGGGTACCGGTACTCTCTCCTCCCATGAGTATCGAGGATCTCCAGGGCAGGGCATACGAGCGGAGCTTTCGCGCCGACCGCTCCACAGCGGCGGCCTTCGTCGAAGCGACCGGCGATGATCTAGATCGATGGTCGAGTGTGGCGCCGCCGTCATTCGCCGGTGCTGCGTTGTTCGCGGTGGCACCATCGTTCCTCTACGACCCGGATGTCGGGGATTTCTCCAAAGTGCTGATCCACGCAGACCAGACCTTTCGCTGGCGGGCGCCGTGGACTCTCGATGCCGACTACATCGTCACGGGGTCCGTCGATCGTGTCCGAATGAGAGGCGGTTCGGCATGGGTCACCTTTGGAGCAGTCGTGACATGCGACGATGACACCGTCCTCGAGTCGTTGTCCACTTTCATCATGTCCGATCAGCGGCCGGCGACCGAGGTAGTGAAGCGGGACGAACCTGCTCCCAAGGAACGCTCGCCAGAGGTGCGACCGGAATCCTTCCCGCGCAGCGGAGAGTTGCCGGAGGTTGTCCGTTCGGCAAGCCGGGCCGATCTCATCCAGTACGCCGCAGCCAGCCGTGACTTCAATCCGCTTCACTGGGATCACGAGACTGCTGTCAACGCGGGCCTCCCGGGCGTCGTGGTCCACGGGTTGCTGATGGGCGCTTGGATGCTCCAGGTTGCATGCGACGTTGTTGATCCAGAAGTCTCGATGCCAATCGGCGAAGCGAAGTTCCGATTCCGCAACCCGTTGCTGCCCGGTGAACCGGCATCGATCACCGGCACGGTGGAGCCCGATGGAGGTCCCATTCGGCTCGAGATGTCAGCTTCATCGGGCGTCTTGGTAGGTGCGACGATCTCGGTGGGCGCGTAACCCAATGGAGCAACCGGCAGTCGAACCTACCGACGAAGCGCAACTCGTTAGATCGGCACAAGCCGGTGATCGGGTTGCCTTCGAGGAACTCGTCCGACTACATCAACATGGAGTGTTTACGTTGGCGCTGCGATTGGTCAACGATCGGGAAATGGCAGCAGACGTTGCCCAGGACGCATTCGTGCGGGCCTGGCGGGGACTGCCGCGATTTCGTGGTGATGCCGCATTCAAGACCTGGATGCACCGAATCACGGTCAACGCCGCTTGGACCTTGAAGAAGCGCGACTTTCGCCATCTGTCAACGTCACTCGATGATGCACCGCAGATTCCTGATCGGACCCTGTCAGGCGACCTCGAGCGGGCAGGGGAGAACCTCGAACTCCGCGGCCGCCTCCGCGGTGCACTCGATCAGTTGACCCGTCCGCAGCGCACCGTGGTTGTCCTCAAGGACATCTACGGTTGGTCCCACGGCGAGATCGCCGAATCCCTGGGTATCACCGTGACGGCGGCCAAAGTGCGGCTACACCGCGCCCATCATCGGCTCCGTGATCACCTTGGAGAAGTCCAATGAAGGTCATGACCGACCGGCGTTGTAGGAAAGTCCGTAGTCGGATCAGCGAGGTCATCCTCAGCGACGAGCGACTGGACACCGCCGACGAGGAACATGCCTCCACCTGTCTGCTCTGCCAGGCGGAGATCGCCCAGTTCCGGGCCATCGGCAGGGAATTCGTTGCTCTCCGCCAGGAGATTGCGACCGCGCCCCCGGACCTCGTCGCCCGAGTAATGACCGGCCTCGATAGGACTCCTGTGGCATGGTTCAGACGCCCTTTGACCATTTCTGTGTCGGCCGCATCGGCCGTCGCGGTTGCCGCCACAGTCGCCTTCGCCCTCCGCCGCCGTCACGCCGCCGCCTGATCCTCGACCACGAGCGGACAGCGGTTTGGACCGGCTGGAAGCTGACGGCTGATGACTGGTTGCGGCCGGAGCGAAGCTTTGCTGCGCTCCGGCTTTACACTGGTGTCGGACGCTCCGTATACTTGCGCCGCCGTCTGAACCCCCATTAGGGGTGTAGCTCGAAGTTGGTTAGAGCGCCGGTCTCCAAAACCGGAGGTTGGGGGTTCGAGTCCCTCCACCCCTGCGAAAGAACTTGAGGAACAAAGAGGATCATGAACCGAGAAATGCGCCGGCTTCAAGAAGCCGAAGAGCGAAGAGCGAAGAAGCGAGGCAAGGCCCCGCAGAAGCGCCGCGCTCAGCAGAAGCCAGGCGAGAAGAAGCCACTATGGAAGAGGCTGTGGACGTTCCTGGGTGAGGTGAGGATCGAACTGAAGCGCGTGTCATGGCCGACACGCTCACAGATGGTCGCGTTCACCACAGTGACCCTGATCACCACGACGGCCGTCACGCTCTACATCTTTGGCCTCGACTTTGGATTCGGTAAGGGCATCCTCTGGCTCCTCGAGCGAGGGGGCTAGCGATGACAATCGCCGAGACTCCCGAAGAGACCCCGGTAGCCCCAGAGGCCGACACTCCGGAGATTGAAACTCCGGAGACCGACACTCCCGAGGTTGAAGTCGCCGGTGACGAGTCCGTCGCCGTAGTGGCAACCGAGGAGGTTGCTGCCGAAGACGGATCAGACGAGACCTCCGTTGAGGTGGTGGTCGAAGAGAAGCCCCTGAGTCCGTACGACCTCCCGGGCGACTGGTACGTCGTTCACTCATACTCGGGGTACGAGAACAAGGTGAAGTTGAACCTCGAGACCCGCTCCAAGTCAATGCACATGGAGGACCTGATCTACGAAGTCGTCATTCCGATGGAAGACGTAGTCGAGATCAAGAACGGCAAGAAGGTCACCGTCCCTCGCAAGATGTTCCCGGGATACATCCTCGTGCGGATGCACCTCGATGATGATTCCTGGTACGCGGTTCGCAACACCCCCGGCGTAACCGGATTCGTCGGTTCGGCCAACAAGCCGGTACCGCTGTCCCGTCGCGAGGTGGAGCGATTCCTGGGCGTCAAGGAAGAAGAAGACAAGAAGGCGCCTCGTTACAAGCCATCCTGGGAGACGGGCGACAGCGTCCGAGTTCAAACCGGACCCTTCGCCGACTTCAACGGGATCATCGAAGACATCAATTTGGATCAGTCCAAGGTCGTGGTGTTGGTCAACATCTTCGGCCGGGACACTCCGGTAGAACTCAACTTCGAGGACATCATCAAGAATTAGTTGTCAGTCGTCGGTCTTCGACTCTCAGTCACTGCTCAAGTCCGAGATTCGATCGCTTCTGACCGACACGAGACAACCGATAACCAAGAACCGATTACTGATAACTGAGGACTGAAATGGGTCGCAAAAGACTAATGACGCGGCTGAAGCTTCAGATCCCGGCCGGGCAGGCGAGTCCTGCTCCGCCCGTGGGTCCGGCGCTCGGCCAGTATGGCGTCAACATCATGGATTTCGTGAAGGCGTACAACGACGCGACATCGTCGCAAATTGGCACGATCGTTCCCGTCGAGATCTCGATCTTCGAAGATCGTTCGTTCTCGTTCATCACGAAGACTCCGCCCGCTGCCGTGCTTCTACGCCAGGCCGCTCGGATCGAGAAGGGTTCACCGGAACCGCATCTCGAGAAGGTCGGGTCTGTGACCCGGGATCAGGTACGGGAGATAGCCGAAACGAAGATGGTGGACCTCAATGCCAATGACATTGACGCAGCCATGAAGATCGTCGAAGGAACAGCGCGCTCGATGGGTCTTCTGGTGGAAGGCTGAGCCTTCCACCAAGCCATTAGCCATCAGCGCTCAGCCACTAGCCAGAGGATTGGACTGATAGCTGAAGGCTGATTGCTGAAAGCTTGACAATTGGGAGGCCTTTGCATCAGGCAAGGGCCGCTAGAACCACAGGAGAAGAAGATGCCTAGTCACGGCAAACGTTATCGCGATCTCGAACAACGGTTCGATCGCCACGCCACCTACACCCCCGAAGAAGCCGTCGAGTTCGTGCGGATGTTCGCGAACGCCAAGTTCGACGAAACCGTCGATTCCGCTTTCAAGCTGGGAATCGATCCCCGCCAGGCCGACCAGATCGTTCGTGGAACGGTCAGCCTTCCCAACGGGACCGGACAGACTGTTCGCGTTGCCGTGTTCGCTCAGGCCGACAAAGCCCGCGAGGCCGAGGCGGCTGGAGCTGATGTGGTCGGCGGGAAAGAACTCGCGGAAGCGATCGCCGGCGGATCCACATTGGATTTCGACATTGCAATCGCCACTCCGGACATGATGTCCGAAGTCGGCAAGCTGGGCCGGGTGCTCGGACCCCGAGGTCTCATGCCCAACCCGAAGGCCGGAACCGTGACCGTTGACGTTGCGAAAGCGGTCCAGGAATTCAAGGCGGGCCGTATCGAGTACCGAAACGACCGGTTTGGAAACGTGCAGGTTCCAATCGGAAAAGCTTCGTTCGAGACCGAGGCGCTGGTCACCAACCTCGGCGCCCTCGCTGCCGAACTGCAGAGAGTCAAGCCGGCCGCGGCAAAGGGTCGTTACTTCCGGAACCTGTCGATCTCATCGACCATGGGGCCGGGTATCAAGATCGACACTGGGCGCCTCGACGACCTGATTGCAGCAGTCAAGTAGGGTCGAAGGCTCAGCCTTCGACCCGGCCATTGGCCTTTGGCCATTAGCCCTTAGCAATTCGAGACGGCCCCTTCGGGGGCCGTCCGCTTTTCCTTCTTGACTTGCGGGCTGCGCGCCTCTGGCTGGCAGCTGATGGCTGATTGCTGATAGCGCGAAGCACGGAGAGAGGGGGTTCCGCTGAGAGCGCCAATGCTGCTCGTTCGGCACATGGGCCGGGCCGGTGAACGCTAGGTGTCACCGAGGGTTACCCGTTGAATGCGACGGTGGCAGGGTAGGGGCTGCACCGTCACCGGGTTTCACCCGGGCCGTGTTCTCAGTTGCGGATAAGGGCGGTCAGGTCAACTCACCCGTCGTTACGAAACCCCCTGTGGGTATCTCTCCGTGTCAGCACTATCGCGCATATGCCGCAACTTGGCTAGGAGAAACTCTGAGGGTGCGCAGCTTCGCGCCGAGAGCGAGGCGGCGGCGTGCCGGGTCGCGATTTCCTGGTCGCGTGTACTAGCGACTCGCGACCCGCTACTCCGATTCCCAACTTGCCGTTCCCCACTGGAAGGCGTACGCTCGCGCTCAACAACTCCAACCTCGGTTCTGAGACCGCCGGTGCCAAATGGCTCAATGGGTTCGCCCGCCTGCGTAGGCCGCCTCCTTAGAGGTCCCCTGTCTCCGATGACCGAGGGACCTTGTTTCATGTGAGGAGGAGTACACATGCCGAGACCTGAGAAGGTCCAAGCAGTTGAGGAAATCAAGGAGCGTTTCGAGAACGCTGAAGCGACCTTCTTGACCGAGTACCGGGGCTTGACGGTGTCCGAGCAGCAACAGCTGCGGCGCGGACTGCGTGAAGCCAACGCCGAGTACAAGGTCGTGAAGATGTCGCTGGCGCGTCTCGCGGCAACCGAACTAGGACTCGATGAACTCACCGAGTCGATGATCGGCCCGACGGCAATCGCTTTCGCGAACACGGATCCCGTTCCGGTCGCCAAGGTCTTGAAGGATTTCGCCAAAGACCACGAGCACCTCGTGCTCAAAGTCGCGGTGATGTCCGGCAAGCTCTTGCCGCCGGAGCAGGTGAGCAAGTTGGCGGAAATCGAGCCACGTGACGTGCTGCTAGGCAAGATCGCCGGTGCGGCGAAGGCACCTCTCGCCAAGATGGCGGGAATGCTCGGATCGTTCATGCGAGATACCGCTTCGATGATGTCTCAACTGTTGGAGAAAAAGGAGTCGGGCGAGTTCGTGTCCGCAGATGAAGCTGCTTCGGCTGGTGCCGAAGCGGACGAAGTGGCGGCCGAACCGGAAGCAGCTGAAGAAGCGGCTGCCGACAAAGAGCCCGAAGAGGCGGCTGCGGTCGAAACGACCGAAGCCGAGGAACAACCTGCCGTCGAGGCGGAGGAGGAAGCTGCTCCCGAGGCCGATGAACCGGTCGCGGAAGATGATTCCGATCCCGAAGACGCGGCCGCGGAGGGCGATGAGCCCGCTGCGGAAACAGATGATGCCCCCGAAGCCGAGGCAGAGATTGCCGACGCCGAGGATGGTTCCGAGGAGGAAGCCGAGTCAGATGACTCGAGCGACTCCGACTCCGAAAGTGATGATGCGGCCGACAAGGCCGAAAAGGAGTAAACGATGGCAAAGATGACTACTGACGACCTCTTGGGCGTTTTTGAGGAGATGACCGTCCTCGAGCTCAAAGAGTTCCTCGATGCCTTCGAGGAGAAGTTCGACGTGACTGCAGCTGCCCCGGTAGCTATGGCCGTTGCTGCCGCCGGTGGCGGCGAGGCCGCCGCTGAAGAAGAGAAGGACGAATTCGACGTCATGCTCATCGCAGCCGGCGACAAGAAGATCCAGGTCATCAAAGAGGTCAGAGCTCTCACGAGCCTCGGTCTCAAAGAGGCCAAGGAAGTGGTTGACAATGCTCCCAGCGCCGTGCTGGAAGCCGTTGACAAAGAAGCCGCCGAAAAGGCAAAAGAGCAACTCGAGGGCGCAGGCGCCTCCGTCGAACTCAAGTAACCGTGTCTCCGAGCGCTGTGCGCTCGGAGACTTGGAGAAACCGCCCTTCGGGGCGGTTTCTCCGCTATTTGGAGTTTGGGGCCCGAGTTCCGGAGGAACTCGAAGCTGCCGGCTTTGCCGGCAGCCGCCCTTCGGGGCGGTTTCTCCGCTACTTGCTACTTGCTACCTACCATTTACCACCTGCTACCTGCCGACCCTTGGGTCGGCTAGTGAATACCCTTGACCGCGCCACCCACAATTCGATACACTTCCCCGGAAGGGGCCGCGGCCTGTAGCCGCGGACAACCGAGTGAAATTTCCGCCTTGTAGGCAGGGTTAGCGCGTGCTATCCTGTCGTTTCGTCGTCTCGAGATATCCATCCCTAGGGTCCTAAGGAGTGCCGTTGCCTTCGCGCGTCGCCCA
>CBDTUP010000134.1:0-7202 GCA_965363685.1 uncultured bacterium
CGGCAGATCGATCGTCCGATCTCGGAAGAACCGAAGCCGCCCGCTATCAGCCGGATCTTCCACCCAGGCGGCGCTGAGACCCCAGAGCGCCACCACAACGAACATCAACGGGCCCAGGAATGGCGGGCCCCATACGAGCAGGCGAGTGGACAACCGGTCCCCAATATCGCCCGCCGGAAGGCCGGCTCGCTCGAGGTGGAACCAAACGCCGAGCAGACCGACCACCGCGCTGGCCACGAACACCGAGGAGGCGAGCCAGTTGGCGATCGCCCGGAACTTGATGGCGATCCAACCCGCCAGCAACAGCAACACCCCGGCTATCAGACCGAACACGATCGGAATCCACTCGCCAACCTGAATCTTCTGGTTCAGATTGTGAGCCAGATAGATGTCGACTGCCAGAAAGATCTGGTTGACGGCCGCGAGCGCCAGGACGACCTGATCGCGCGTGAAGGGCAACCGTCGTTCCCTCAAACTCGGGAACACCTGAGCTAGGTGATACACAGGCTTCTCCTAGCTCTCTGGTGTTTCGATTCCGGCCTGCTCGAGTTTCTCGTCCGTCATCTCGCGGAGTTCTGCAAGATCGTGCAGAACTTCATAGGCCCCGTGCCACTGTGAATAGTCGGGCCCCTGCATCCAAACTCCGAACTTGGCGGTTCGACCCCAGTGATGCCACAGGTTGAAGAACGTGAAGTCAATCGGCTCGTCGAAGGGTGCATCCGTCAGGAGATCGTTGTCCTGAAGCGGCTTGATGATTTCTCTGCTCTCAACCACCCACTCATTGACGCGTTCTGTCGCCGCGTCGGCGGCGCCGTAAAACTCGTCGATGAACGCCGAGTTGTGACACTCAACGCACACACTCTGCATGCGGACGCGGTTGCTGTCGGCATCCGGCCGCAGCTCGCTCACCGGTGAGAACAAGAACCAGGTGAGCCGATCGCCGACGTCGTGAGTGGTCCCGGTCGACCCGAATCCACTGAAGTGGCAGATCGCACAAGTAGGAGCGGGGAAATCTGAAGTAGTGAGCGTTCCCGGCTCGGCATCCCAGTTCCAATCATCTCCCCCCGTCGCATATGCGATGCCGTGTGGTGACTCCTGGTAGATCTCGAACTGCGGATGGTCCGGTCCGATATGGCAGGCGTTGCAGGTTTCCGGCTTGCGGGCTTGCTCGAGACTGAACTCATGGCGCAGGTGGCACGCCTGGCATTCACCGACAGACCCATCCTCGGCAGGACGGCCGATGTTGTGGCAACCCTCACAGGTGAACCGGGTCATCGCCGGGCCCTCGAGCGCGAAGATCGCGTTGCGCGACTTGTCGGGCGAGAACTGCCCTTCTGGGATGGCCTCATACTGAGCGAGGTGCTCTTCGCTCAGGTTCTGCGAACCAACCATTGCGACATACGCCGGCAATCCGTGCCGGCTGGCGTGGTACTGCTTGACCTCGGCGGGATGGCATCGCTCGCACATGGCTGCCGAGGGACTGGCGAGCACATAGGTGCCCTCGTGCTCGGTCCCACCCGGGTAGTCGCTATCCACCTCGTGGCAGTCCTCACAGTCGACGTTGGCAGCCGCCATCGTCGAGTGACCATACTGGTCGACGATACCCGGCGTGTTACTGGCATGGCACTGAACGCACTCGTTGGAGCTGTTCTCCAGAACATTGATCGACTCGCCCATCGCCACGACATCCTCATCGCCCGAGGCGCTCACAAGCAGGATGCCCGCAAGCACCATGAGAATCCCGGCGAAGCCGATGATCAGGAGCCTTCCGACGCTCCACCGCTGACGGAAATCGGTCATCTCTTCGCTCGGCATGAGACACTCCCTCCCGCCAGGCAGACGGGCTCGCACTTGCGGGTCGCGTCCCACCGCCGACCCGCGGTCCGATCGGATGCTAGGTCCGCGATGTCGGCAGGCGCATATGCACATCCCGGAATAGAGAAGGCCCCCGGCATAATTTCGAGGGCGCCTTCTCAGCTAGCCGAAAGGTCTCAGCCCACGAAGGCAGAGGCGAAGACCAGGCTTACGATCGTCATGACCTTGATCACGATATTCATGGCCGGACCCGACGTGTCCTTGAAGGGATCACCGACGGTATCGCCGATCACTGCGGCGGTGTGGGCATCGGAGCCTTTTCCTCCGAATGCGCCCGCTTCAATGAACTTCTTGGCGTTGTCCCAGGCACCGCCCGCGTTCGCCATGTAGATGGCCAGCAGGAATCCGGTGACAAGAGCTCCGGCGAGGAACCCACCGAGAGCCTCAACGTTGATGAAGCCGATCAACAGAGGGAGGATGATTGCCAGTGCTCCGGGAAGCACCATCTCGCGCAGAGCGCCTGCCGTGGCAATGTCGACGCACTTGGCGTACTCGGCCTTGACGCCTTCCTTCCCTTCGCGGAGACCGGGGATCTCCCGGAACTGACGTCGCACCTCTTCGATCATCTCATTGGCGGCACGGCCGACGGCGTTAATCGTCATTCCCGAGAACAGGAACGGGAACATTGCCCCGAGGAACAGTCCGATCGTTGTCTCGACGTTCATGATGTTGATTCCGTCGGCGAGCGGATTTGCGACGCCGGCTTTGACGGCTGCGTTGCCGATCGCCTGCGTGAATGTTGAGAACAGGGCAAGTGCCGTGATGGCCGCCGAACCGATGGCAAAGCCCTTAGCGACGGCTGCTGTGGTGTTCCCCAGTGAGTCGAGGGCATCGGTCGCCTCTCGAACCTCCGGTGGCAGGTGTGTCATCTCGGCGATACCACCTGCGTTGTCGGCGATGGGTCCGTAGGCGTCAACCGCGATCGTGATCCCGAGAGTGGCCAAAACGCCGATGGCGGCGATGGCAACTCCGTAGATGCCGCCGGCATCACCAAGAGCCATTTCGCCCGCCCAGAACGCTCCTCCGATGCCCACGGAAGTGACTATGACGGAGTATGCGGCGGACCGCTTGCCTTCGGCGATGCCTGCCAGGATCACCGTGGCAGGTCCAGTCTGCGCCTGCCTGGCGATCTCCTTGACGGTTTTGTAGTGATCGGACGTGTAGATCTCGGAGATCTTGCCGATCACGAATCCCACCAAGAGACCGATGACCACTGCAATGAACAGCCCCAGCGGATTCACATCATCAATCGATCCGAAGATCCAGTAGGAGAGGCCCAGCACCCCGGCTGCCGCAAGGATCATGGCGGTGTTGGTTCCGCGATGAAGGGCAGAAGCCAGATCCGAATCCGACTTCGGCTTGACCAGGAACGAACCGATGATCGATGCCAGCATTCCGACCGCTCCAACGGCCAGCGGGAAGATGATCGCCTCAGCCTGGAAGGCGGCACCGGAGAACGCGAGAGCTGCGAACGCAATCGGAGCGACTAGAGAACCGACATAGGACTCGAAGAGGTCTGCGCCCATCCCGGCCACGTCGCCGACGTTGTCGCCAACGTTGTCGGCAATCGTTGCAGGATTGCGGGGATCGTCTTCCGGTATACCGGCCTCAACTTTTCCGACCAGGTCGGCGCCAACATCGGCGGCTTTGGTGTAGATGCCCCCACCGACGCGAGCGAAGAGGGCGATAGAGGACCCTCCGAGTCCGATGGCCGCAACGATCTCCGCTCCACGGGCAGCCTCGAAGTTGCTCACCTCGATGAAGATGAGATACCCGAGCGACACACCGAGGAGTCCGAGGCCGGCGACGGTGAAGCCCATGACCGCGCCGCCTCGGAAGGCCAGCGGAAGCGCCTTCTGAATGCCGCCCGTCCTGGCGGCTTCAGCAGTTCTGGCGTTGGCTGCCGTTGCGATCCGCATGCCAACGAAACCTGCCCCCGCCGACAACAGCGCACCACTGAGGTACGCAAGGGCACGCAGCCATCCGTCATCGAGCATGAACCCTATGACGAAGAACATGATCGCGACGAATACCGCTACCCAGGTGTACTCCCGCTTCAAGAAGGCCATGGCTCCGGCACGAATGTGAGCGGAGATCTCGATCATCTCGTCGCTTCCCTGGCTGGCTGCAAGCACCACTCGGGCGAAATAGACCGCCAACCCAATGGCGGCCAACCCCATAACAAGGGCTGCCCATAAGAAAAACATGTTCATAGATCCTTCACTCCCGTACGGCCAAGCTGGGCGGGATTATATCGGCAGCCTCGGCGCCCCGATCCGGCGCCTATGGATTACCTCGAGACCCCGGCTACCGTGCCGGTTTCCATGAATCGATCCCTCATCTCATTGGCCGTCGGAGCCCTGTTGCTCTTCTCAGCCTGCTCTGAAACATCTCCAGGTTCGACTACCTCCATCAACGTTTCCATACCGGACTTCGCCGCGTCGTCAACGACTTCAACCAGCACGACCACGACGATTCCGATTCCGACGGTGTCGGCAGTTGTCAAAGACGCCCCGGAAGAGTTGGTGACGGCTGTGGAAGATCTGTATCACTGGATCATCGACCCATCGGTCGGCAGGCCCGACACCTCCGTCATGTCGCTGGTCGAGGGGCTCGCCGACATCGAGACGGATGCCATGTCAGTCGATGTTGATGGCGCCGCCCATCTCGGGGTTGTACTCGAGACGCAAATAGCAGTCGTTGTGGCCGGCGACGATGTGTTATTGGCGGTGAACGACGGAGGTTGGCAGATCGTCGGTGCTCGTTTGAGTCGATTCGATGCACCGGCAATCTTCGGTGACTCAACCCGGCTCGTCTTCGTGATCGGCTCGGACGCCAGACCCGGCGAGGACCAACTGCGGCTGCGGGCGGACAGCCTCCATATCGTCGCCACATCGCCTGCGGACGCCGATGGCGCAATCGTCGGGATCCCGAGGGATTCCTGGGTCGAAGCCTCGTACGGCGGCCGCGCCAAGTTCACCAACGTGATGGCTTCCCGTGGACCGGAGGTGGTGGTAGAGACTGCAGAGATTCTCACCGGTCTGGACTTCGAAGGCTACATCGTGACCGGTTTCAAGGGCTTCGTGGATCTGGTGGATGCCTTTGGAGGGTTCATTCTCGATATCCCGTTCGCGATGGCAGAACCGAAGTCCAAGGCCTACTTCAGCGCCGGCGAACAGCATGTCGACGGAGCTGATGCACTTGCCTTTGCCCGCAACCGGACGATCGCCGGCGGCGACTTGACCCGGCAGTTGCATCATGGATTGATCATGAAGGCAGCGCTGTTCGAGGCGCAACGGCGAGGAATTGAGGACCTGCCGGCCCTGCTCGAGATCCTGACCGAACACGCCTGGACGGACCTGACACCCGAGGCACTCTTGACGCTGGCGGCATCTGCCTACGAGTTGAACCCGGTCACACTGACCAACATCGTCGTCCCCGGAACGATAGGAACAGCCGGAGCCGCGTCCGTGGTTCACCTCGATGACGAAGCCCAGGTTGTCTTTGAGGACCTGAGCGACGGCCTCCTCAACCAATAGCCCCCCGAAGAGTCTCAATCACGGGCGGTTGAGCTGGCGGGGTGCCGGCGGAGGGTTGCTCGCTTGACTGCATCAACACCCAGGAACGGGACCACTGTGAGGACCGCCACGGCCAGCCAGTCGACCAGATCGATCGGGACTGTCTCAAACAATCGGTTCCCAAGCGGCGTATACAGGACGACCAGGTGCAGGCCCAGCGAACCGAAGACTCCCCATGTGAGGACCGGGTTGCCCCGGACTCCGATCTTCCACACCGAGGTCCCCTGGGCCCGCACGTTGTAGATGTGGGCAAGTTGAGCGGTGACGAGCGTAGTGAACACCAGTGTTCTGACGTACTCCCACTCTGCTCCCTGCACGTAGTGCGCCCAAACGAGAGCACCCAACGCCCCCGCCGCCAGGAAGGCTCCTTGCCACAGCAGTCGCAACTGATGGGGCACGCTGAGAATATTCCGCCGCTCGTCGGGCGACTGCTCCATCAGGCCCGGCACAGGAACGTCGATTCCCAGTGCCAGAGCAGGCAGGCCATCCGTAACGAGGTTGATCCACAGCAGCTGGGTCGCCAAGAGCGGTTCGCCCAATGCTCCGAAGAAGAGGAAGCCGAAGAACATCACGAGCACCTCGGACACATTCGCGCTCAGCAGGAAGTAGACGACCTTCTTCAGATTCGAAAAGATCGCCCGGCCCTCGGAAACTGCCCGGATGATCGTGGCGAAGTTGTCGTCTGCGAGCACCATGTCGGCGGCTTCCTTCGCCACATCGGTTCCGCTCCCCATGGCGACACCTATGTCCGCCGCCTGGAGTGCGGGAGCATCGTTGACGCCGTCACCGGTCATGGCGACGATCGCGCCCGTCGACTTCCACGCTTTGACGATCTTCACCTTGTCGGCTGGATCGACCCTGGCGTAGACGGCCACCTCCTCGACTACCGCATCCAGATCCTCCTGCTCCATCGCGCGCAAGTCACTACCCGACAAAGAGTCACGATCCTCGAGAAGACCCAGATCGGCTCCGATCGCGCCGGCGGTGACTACATGATCACCGGTCACCATCACAACCCGCACGCCGGCGGAGTTGGCGTCCTGAATGGCACCCCTCGTCTCCGGGCGAAGCTCATCGCTCATTCCGGCCAGCGACACAAACACCAGATCCTCTTCGAATGCAGATAGGTCGGCCGGAAGATGGTCGACTATCCGATAGGCAAAACCCAGGGTTCTCAGGCCGCGGGCGGCGAACTCCTCTGCCCTGGAAAGCGCCGACGAACGCCGACGATCATCGAGTGGACGCAATCCCTCGACCGCCTCGAAACGAGAACACCGGTTGAGAACGACTTCGGGAGCGCCCTTGGTGGCGATGAGGTACTGCCCGTTCGCCGGATGGAGTGTCGTCATCAACTTGCGAGAGGAGTCAAACGCCACCTCGTCGATTCGAGGATATGCAGTTCGTGTCTCGTTCACGCGTAATAGGGTCGGATCCACCGATTTGAGGATCGCTATCTCGGTTGGATCGCCCAGGTAGCCATCCGTCCCCTGCCGCGCATCACTGCACAAGGCGGCAACCTGGGCATACCGCCACACACGTGGGTCGGCTCCCTCGACTTCGGCAGGTTCGGTCGCAAGATCGGCGAAGTCGAGAACCTGGACGCGCATCTCATTGCGGGTCAGTGTTCCCGTCTTGTCGGTGCAAATCACAGAGGCGGCCCCAAGCGCCTCCACCGCGGGGAGTCGCCTGACAATGGCATTGCTCTTCGCCATCGACTGCACCCCGCGGGCGAGAGTCACCGTCACAACA
>CBDTUP010000135.1:0-7129 GCA_965363685.1 uncultured bacterium
ACTCTTGTCAACGCGTTGGTCGGCAGCAAGGTCGCCATCACCTCCAAGCGTCCCCAGACGACGCGCAACACAATCAGGGGGATAGTCACACGATCCTTGGACTCGGGTGAGCCAGATTCGCAGTTGGTTCTGGTCGATACGCCGGGTCTTCACAAACCGAAAACCGCACTCGGTGAGCGTCTCAATTCGCTCGTCTACGGCACCCTGGCGGAGTCGGACGTCAATCTGTTTGTGCTGGACGCAACTCAACCGGTCGGCCCCGGTGACCGAAGGATCGCCCAACGCCTCAAGGACGCCGGGACTCCCGTCGTCGTGATCGTCAACAAAATTGATCTCGCGTCGAAGCCGACCGTTGCCGAGCGATTGATAGAGGCGGCCGAGTGGGACTTTGACGCATATGTTCCGACTAGTGCTCTCGAGGGCGATGCCGTAGAAGCGGTCGCCGGCGAGCTGTTCGATCGGATTCCAGAAGGGCCCCTCTACTTCCCGCCGGACGCGATTTCAGACCAACCCGAACAGCAGCTAATCGGTGAGATCATTCGGGAGAAGTTCCTTGACCGGTTGCGGGAGGAGTTGCCACACAGCTTGATGGTTGCGGTCAGGGAGATTGAACAGCGTGACTCAGGAACGCTGTACGTCGATGCATTGGTGATCGTCGAGCGGTCCTCGCAGAAGGGGATAGTCATCGGCAAGGGCGGCAGTATGTTGCAAACGGCGGGTGCTGAGGCACGATCGGAGCTCGAGACGATTCTCGGGACCAAGGTATTCCTCGACCTTCGGGTGCGTGTGGAAAAGGACTGGCAGCAGCATCCGGAGCTTCTGGATCGGTTGGGCTTCGTTCAGTAGGCACCACTCGAGAGGGTGGTCGGCGCTTTTCGATTGCGTGCGACTGCAGATACCATCTGCGTGTGCCGAATCGCCAAATTGACCGTCGCAGACCTTGGCACCGCTTCCTGGTTCTCGCAGCTCTGAGTGCCGCCGGGATCGCGGCGCCGGTTCTAGACCTGTACGGGAAGAACCCCGAGGTCTTCGTATCCAACAGAACTAGCGGGACCCAGATCGTCCTGTTCGCTCTGCTGGTTGCCCTGGCGTTTCCCCTCCTCGGCTTCGTATTGATCTGGCCGGCAGAGCGACTCAACCGACGATTAGCCGATGTTGTGTACATGGCATTCGTCGTTCTCGGTGTACTGGCCGTCGGGCTTGTAACGAGCCGCCAGCTGATCCCTGAGAACACCGCCGGCGCGATCGCGTTGGTCGTCGCCATTGGTGTGGCGGGGGTCCTGATCGTCAGGCGGAACGAGGGCATCCTGGCGGTGGTCTCGGTGGCCATTCCTGTTGTGCTGACGATGTTCCTGGCGTTCTCTCCGTCGGCCAGACTCATTTGGGGGGAGCCGGAGACCGATTCGATCGGTGCTGATCGCATCGGTGATACGGCTTCGATTGTGTTTATTCAGCTCGATGAGTTTCCGGCTGCGTCGATCATGGAGACCGACGGCACAGTCAACGAGAGGCTCTTTCCAGCGTTTGCCCGGCTTGAGGAGTTCGGGACCTGGTACCGGAATGCCTTCTCGGCTTCGATCGCAACCAGTCAGAGTGTTCCGGCGACTCTGACCGGAAATCTGGGCGGTGAGGGCTTGAGTCCCTCGGTTGTCGACTATCCGGAGAACCTGTTCACGCTGCTCGGTAACGAGTACGAGATGCACGTGATCGAGTGGACGGCCGAACTCTGTCCGGAGCAACTGTGTGAGGACTATGCCGGGCGAGCGCCTGCCAGGTTCGTTTCACTCGTACGAGACGCCGCGGTGGTCTACGGGCATCTGGCTCTGCCCGACTGGCCGCGCCGTGAGCTTCCCAGTATCGAGAACGCCTGGAAGGGATTCCTCGGTCAGGACAAACCGTCTCCGACGACAGTTGGTGTCAGCGACTATGACGTTCCCCCGTCCGGGGTCAGGAGCAGATGGATCGATTGGCTCCAACGCCTGGGTGATGGATTCGAGACCGATGAGTCGCCCACTCTGCACTACGCGCACGTGGAGGCCCCTCACGTTCCCTGGCGGGTGAACCCTTCCGGCAGTCACTACGAGCGGCCGGAAAGGTACACCGAGGTGGACGGCGTTCAGGGATCCGGCTTCTGGGGAGCGGGGCCCGACGTTTCCCGTCTGGCCTTTCAGCGGCATTTGTATCAACTCGGTTTCCTCGATCAGATGTTGGGAACTCTGTTCGACCGGCTCGATGAAGCCGAGAATTGGGATGACTCCCTGATCGTCGTCACTGCCGACCATGGTGCTTCATTCGTCCCCGGCGAGCACCGGCGGTGGCCGTACAGCTCGAACCGCGACGACCTCTATCGCGTGCCGCTGTTCGTGAAGTACCCGGGCCAGCAGGGCGGGGAAGTACGGGACGAGCCGGCTTTCGCGATCGACATTCTGCCGACGATCGTCGATGTCCTCGACATCGAGATCGATTGGTCGTTCGATGGTCGATCGCTCCGCTCGATCGCCGGCACCGATAGGGAGCACGAGATCGTGCACTGGTGTTGCAGCCAGGAGGGAGCGGATACCGAACTCAGCTCACTCTTCGCCCAGGTCGAGCGCAACCATCAGCGAATCCCGGATCAATCCAGTTGGACGGGTGTGGCCGCAGTCGGCCCGTTCGCCGGCATCGTCGGTCAAATGGTGGACGAATTGTCTCCCGTGTTCGACGGTGATCTGCAGTGGACGATCGACTATGCGGAGGAATTAGACGACGTTGATAGGACCTCCGGAATGGTCCAGACCCTCATAACCGGGCGTCTCGAACTGCCCGCTGATCTTGCCGGCGACCAGATTCTGGTGGCGGTCAATGGCCGGGTGGCGGGAGCGGGCTTCCTTACCCGCGATGCGCCCGATGGAGGCCAGATCCGGGCACTCGTCGCTGAGGAGTACATTGTCGAAGGGCCTAACGAACTGCAGATCCTCGTCCCCGGCTTTGAAGGCTGGCTAACGGGTTCGGCAGCCGACGTATCACTGCGCTTCTTCGCCGCCGACGGCCATGAACTCGAACTGGAGCCGGAGGGCGGCCGGCGAGTCCAGATCGACAAGGTCCTGCCAAGCGACAGCGGGTGGACACTCACCGGTTGGGCGGCCGATGTGAAGGCCAAGGTGACCCCGGACTATATCTATGTATTTGTCGGGGAAACCCTCGTTGCATCCGGGCCTCCGAATGTAGAGAACGGCAATGTGGTCGGCTGGTTCGGCAGCGAAGATCTGCTGCTATCCGGCTTCTCGTTCGAGATCAGCGCCGAGGACGTGCCTGCCGGGATCGATCTCGTGACAATCATTGCCGAGTTTGATGGTCACGCGGTAGGGGACCCCGCCGTTCTGTCGAACTAGGAGAGCGGTCGAAGCGAGAACAGGGTGCGGGTGCTCCCGGTTACCGCCTGCTCGTCTTCGATATCGAACCATGATGCCAGATGGGCACGGAAGGCATCTTCGGTGTAATCAGGGTGCACGTCCGACTCCCGCTTGTTGGCAAGGAGTAGATCGGTCATCGGATCTCCGATCGGAACGAACTCGATGACCACCCGGGTGTCGAGTGTCGCCAGCCATTCCAACACCTCTCGCACCGGTACATTTCCGCCGATGACGATGTGGTGCAGGACGGCGTACATGACGACCAGGTCGGGGTTTGCCCTGGTCTCAAGTGCGGTTCGTTCCTGTTGGCGCCACCCGGTGGACGGGGAAGGATCGGCGACATCCACTACGAGGGGATGGATGCGCTGGATGCCCTCATCCGTGAGTGTCTGGTAGAGGCGGTCGACCACGACCTCATCGGAATCGGCAGCGACCACATAGGCGCCGCTCTCGGCGGCAATCCGGGAGAAGTATCCGTCGTTGGCGCCGAGATCCCAGACAATCGAAGGGTCGGCGAGCGACCTGCGAAGGAACTCGCCCTTCAGCTCCCGCTGCCGGAGTACGTGATCCTGGGAGGAGTAGTCCGACCATTCGGAGCCGCCGGTTGGTGCCGTCAGTCCTCCGACGATCTTCTGGAGCTGCGTCACGTTGTTCTGAATGAGTTCCTTGCGGAAACCGGCCTGTCGAATCTCGCTGCGTACGTCGCGGCTGACCGCCTGGTAGCGGCGTTCCGCCCTAGCCTGCATCGCCACGTGCAAGAGCACGCCTTTTCTGAGTAGATCCCGCGGTCGAAGTAGTTGCCGGAAGTCGGCAGCAGCGATGCCGTCGAGGTTTCCTCGCAGCCAGGGTCGGAAGGAGACCTCCTTGTAGGAGCGCAACATCAGCGGGTAGAGGAACATCCGGCAGAACTGGCGGTACCCGGTCCAGGCTTCTCCGTCCTGCAATGGCTCGAATGACCCGATGTCGATGAAGGTCGGTTGGGTGCCGTCGAATTGGACGTTGAACGGGGTGGCGTCTTTGAGGACCAGGTCCTCCGCTAATGCTGCGGCCAGGAGGTCCAGAGTGAGCAGCGCGGCATCCTTGAGCATTCGGAACGACCACTCGTAGGGATAGGAGATGACCGGGATACGGTCGTGTTGAAGCGCGGTGGCCCATCCGGCCTCGCCGACGTCATCGAGTGGGATTTCATGAGTCCCGATCAACCGTCGGTCCGACGTGAATGAATCGAAGAGTGAGGAGTTCGCCAGCGCGGCCCAAGCTTCGCGGCCACGCTCGTCGAGAACTCTGATAACACGGTCTTGGTCGAGGTAGACATGGCCGCTGGGATCCCGGAACGAGCCGGTGTCTCTGCGCGGACCGCTCGGGGATTCCGATGAACTCACAGGGTGCGGTTACTCATCCGTGGTCGCAGGGGCTTCCTGCTCGGTTGCTTGATCATCCGTGCCGGCGTTGCGAGCGAACAGCCGCTGCTTGGTGGCGCGGAACAGAACCGCTGCGCCGGCGACACCGCCGAGAACGGCCTGCATGATCAGGCTTCCGGTACCGGGATCGAGATATGCGATTGTCAGAAAGTCAATGTTCATAATTCACCACTGGAGTCTACCGCCCCCAGCCACTTCCGAGTCTTCTGGGCAGTATTGCGCCACGAAAACGATACCCAATACTGCCCAAGAACCTGATCGGGGACATAGGCTCTGGGGATGAACGATCTCAACACGCCCGAGAAGGAAACCCTGACTCGATACCTGGACACGTATCGCGACATCATCGTCCACAAGGCGGAGGGTGTTGATTGGGCAGCCGGGGTGGAGCCGCGGGTTCCGTCGGGGACGTCGCTGCTGGGCATCGTCAAACACCTCGCCTATGTGGAGCGATGGTGGTTTCAGGCAGTGCTCGGTCAACGCGAAGTCGAGTTCCCCTGGTCGGAAGATGATCCGGACGCCGACTGGAAGATCGAGCAGGACCAATCGGTGGAAGACATCATCAACCTCTACCGGGGCGAGTGTGCCGAGAGCCGGGAAGTCCTGGATGGGATCGGGTCGCTAGATGACTTGTTCCCTCAGGGCGACGACGCGATCTCAGCTCGACGGGTGGTCATTCACATGATCGAGGAGACCGCCCGCCACGCCGGGCACGCCGACATCCTGCGGGAAATGATCGACGGCTCGACCGGCTGGGGCCCGTAGGAAGCGATTGGCAATTGGCTTCCGGCGATGTGCGCGTATGCGAGCTCGTTTCACGCGGGTTGCACGAACCCCGTTGCTTCTGGCTGAAAGCTGATGGCTGACGGCTGAAAGCTTGCACTCGCGACTCGTCACTCGCTACTCGCGTTACCCTTCGACCATGGCGATCCGGCACGATCAAGGCATAGTCCTGCGGAGTTATCCGTTTGGTGAGTCCGATCGCGTCGTCATCATCCTGTCACCGAATCACGGCAAGCTCAGGACCGTGGCCAAAGGCGTGCGAAAGACGAAGAGCAGGTTCGGCGGTCGGCTCGAACCTCTGACCCAGATCGATCTCGTGCTCTACGAAGGACGCAACCTGGATACGATCACACAGGTCTCAGTGATCGAGGCCTTCCCTCACGTTCGGGATCACCTCGATCGGGTCGGTATCGCCGGTGCCATGCTGTCCGTGATCGATGCCGTCGCTCAGGAGAATGAATCGGCTCATCGCATATTTTTGCTCCTCCATCGAGCACTGCGGGTACTCAATGAAGCCCCACCCGATCCGGGATTGCTGACCGCGTTTTACCTCAAGCTGGCGTCCCTGGTCGGCGTGGCTCCGGCTTTGACCGACTGCGCGAGCTGTGGCGGCGAACTCGACGTCGAACGATTCAGCTTTTCAGCCGGGGGAGTTGTGTGCAGCCGTTGCGCAACTCCCGACGCCGTTAAGCTACGCGCCGGTCTGGTCGACTACCTCGCAGTCCTGGCCGGCAGCGAACTAGCGTCACTTCCCGAGCACCAGGACATGGCGGTCGACGCTCAAGGTGTAGCCAGGCGGTTCCTCGAGTATCACCTTGAACGCAAATTCACCGTTGCCGAGGTACCAGGTGCCTGAAGATCTCGACACATCAAGGCTCGATCTCGACCGAATCCCTCGTCATGTCGGGGTGATCATGGATGGGAACGGTCGGTGGGCGAACGCCCGCGGACTCGAGCGCACTGCCGGTCATGCCGCCGGCGAGGCCGCCCTGTTCGATACGGCACTGGGCGCGCTCGATGTCGGACTGGAGTGGTTGACCGTCTTCACGTTCTCCACCGAGAACTGGTCACGGTCGGCCGAGGAAGTGCAGTTCCTGATGCTGTTCAACGAAGATCTCCTGAGTCGCCGCCGTGACGACCTGCACAAGAGAGGCGTGAGAATGGTCTTCGCCGGTGCGCTGGAAGACCCCCGCATTCCGGACAGCAACAAGGCCCGGATGCGCGAAGCGATGGAACTCACCGCTGGCAACGAGCGCCTGAATCTTGTCTTTGCGTTCAACTATGGGGGACGGTCGGAGATCGTGCGCGCAGCACGCGCCATCGCCAAAGAGGTAGCTTCCGGCGCTCTCGATCCCGATGATATCGACGAGGCAGTAGTCGAGTCACACCTGGCTGTTCCGAGCATGCCCGATGCCGATTTGATCATTCGTACTTCCGGCGAGCAGCGGATCAGCAACTTCCTGCTGTGGCAATCGGCGTACGCGGAGTATGTCTTCCCAGAAATCCTCTGGCCCGACTTCCGTCGTCAGAACC